>JAJUJA010000059.1 GCA_029267355.1 Elusimicrobiota bacterium
GATAAAGGTCCCCTATTTTTGCTAAAATTCAGTATAGCCGCATAGCGGCTCAATACGGAGAAAAAATATGAAAATACAAATGGTTGATATGCTTAGAGGATACCGTCCCATACAGAAGGAGACGGAGGAAGCGATAAAAAGAGTTCTTGAAAAAGCCCACTTTATACTGGGCGAAGACGTAGCTGAATTTGAGAAGGAATTTTCCGCCTTTACAGGCGCCAGGCATGCCGTTTCAGTAGCCAGCGGCACTGACGCTTTAAGGCTTGCGATACTGGCCTGCGGCATAAAGGAAGGCGATGAGGTAATAACAACCCCCTTTACCTTCATAGCCACATCTGAAACGATTTCACAGGCCGGAGCCAAAGTTGTTTTCGCCGATATACTTAATGACGGGATTTACAATATAGACCCGGCTTCAATAGAGAAAAAAATAACGGCAAAAACTAGGGCCATAATACCGGTTCATCTTTACGGCCATCCGGCTGATATGAACTCAATAATGAAAATAGCGAAAAAACACAATCTCAAAGTAATAGAAGACTGCGCGCAGTCTTTCACCGGAAAATACAAATATAATGGCGAATGGAAGCAGCTTGGCACAATAGGCGACTGCGGCACATTCAGTTTCTTCCCGGCCAAAAATCTTGGAGCTTTCGGCGACGGAGGCCTGATAACAACCAATGACGATAAAATAGCCCAGACCATAAAGACGCTGAGAAACCACGGCTCGTCCCAGAGATACCTTTACGAAATGGAAGGTTTTAATTCAAGGCTGGACACCATACAGGCAGCCATACTCAGAATAAGGCTCAAACATGTGGCAAAATGGACAGAGATGAGAAATGAGGTCATGAACAAGTACAATAAAGCCCTCAGAGATGTCTGCGCCGTTCCAGTGGTAAAAGACGGGTGCTATCACTCCTGCAATTACTATACGATAAGGTTCTCCTCAAAAGAGGAGCGCGATTTTGTTCAGCAGCATCTGAACAAGAAAGAAATTGCCAATCAGATATATTACCCGATATGCCTGCATCTGCAAAAGGCTTATGAAAAACTCGGCTATAAGAAGGGCGATCTGCCGGTATGCGAAACCGTACAGGATCAGGTCCTTTCACTGCCGATGTATCCTGAACTTTCAGACGAGGAGATAAATGAGATAACGGCTCAGGTGAAAGAAGCCGTGAATTCTTTCAGGAAGGCCAGGGTATAAGATTGAAAATGAAGCGCGAGACGCTCATAATAGGCGCGGGACTCAGCGGTTTGTCCTGCGCCTTTTTTCTTAAAAAGGCGGGCAGGGATTTTTCCGTAGCGGAAAAAAACTCAGAACCCGGCGGACTTGCATCCTCCCGCTGTCAAAACGGCTATACTTTTGACTACTCAGGCCATCTTTTGCATCTTCGCTGGCCGGAAACTTCGGCTCTGGTAAAAAGATTTTTGAAAGGAAATATTCTCCGCATAAAAAGAAAGGCGGCGATATATTTTGAAGGCAGATATGTTCCCTACCCGTTTCAGGCCAATCTCGGCGCGCTGCCTGAAAAAGACAGGAATTATTGCGTAAGAGAATTTTTGAAAGCTCTCAAAGATGAAAAAGGGAAAAAAAATAACAATTTTCGCGACTGGGCGCTGTCTTCCTTCGGCAAGGGCATCTGCCGGCTTTTTATGCTTTCCTACAATAAAAAACTATGGCGTTATGATCTGTCCAAGATGACTCTTGAATGGCTGGGCTCCTTTCTGCCGGCTTTAAATCCGGCGCAAATACTTAAAGGGGCTTACGGCAAAAACAATGGGGACTTCGGCTATAACAGCGTGTTTTACTATCCGCAAAAAGGAGGCATAGGCTCTTTGGCCGAATCAATGGCTGTTAAAGCCGGAAATATCCTTACTGACAGAGAAGTTCTTAAGATTAACAGCTCAAGCAGAAGAGCCTTTTTATCTGACGGCACTGAAATAAACTACGATTTTCTGGTTAACACATCGCCTCTTAAGGAATTCATTTCAAGAATAGAAGACGCCCCGCCGCATATAAAGAAAGCGGCCTCACGCCTTAAAAGCAACAGGGTCTTCATACTTAACCTGGGGCTTAAAACCAAAACGCTCCCGTATCACTGGATTTATTTTCCGCAAAGGGAGTTCCCATTCCACAGATTGGGATTCTACAATAATTTTTCGCCCCTTTGCGCTCCAAAAGGGAAAAGCTCCGTTTATATTGAATTCGCTCTAAGGGAAAAAGAGAGTTTTGACAGAAAAACTGCCTGGGACAAAACAATTGAGGCTCTGAAAAATCTTAAAGTCGTAAACAGCGAAAAAGATATTGAAACCTCTCTTTGGCTTGAAGCTCCATACGCATATGTTTTCTACGATTTTGAGAGAAAAAAAAGTCTTTTAACGATAGAGAGCTGGCTTAAAAAAAGAAATATTTTTTCAATAGGCCGCTACGGCGCGTGGAAATATTCCTTTATGGAAGAAAACATAAAGGACGGGCAGGCCGCGGCCGAGGAAATAATAAACCGCATCAGGCTTTCCGTCAAAGGCAGGAAATAAACTCTCCGGCAATCTTATCCCAGTGATAATATGAAGGGCCTTCGGCAAAGCAGCCTTTTTTCAGGGATTCTCCTGAGGACGCAGCTTCCCTTAAAGCTCTTATAGCGCTGTCTTCAAGGACCCTGGCTGAAAATTGTCTGACATTAGAGGACTCGTATTCCTCATTCTTTGCAGCTTCCAGTCTGTGCGAGACAAAGTAAGAATTTTCCCTGTTCAAAAAATCCTTCTGACCGGAATAATTGGCGGCTATGCAGGGCTTCCCGCAGGCCAGCGCCTCTATAAACGGCAGGCCGAAAGCCTCGGCTTTGGTAAAAGAGACATAGGCGCTGCAGCTCCTATAAAGATCCCCCATTTCTTTTTCGCTTAAAGGCCTGTCTATTATTGAAAGTCTCCCGCCGAGCTGGCGTTTATAATCCTCAAGAATGCCCTTGAAATCTCTGATTTCAAACATTTTCGGTCTGGTATCAAAATAAGAAAGTTTTATTATAAGTTCCGTATTTGAATTACTCTCAAAAGCATCCTTAAAGGCGGAAAGCAGCAGATCAATTCCCTCCCTTTTCTGGGGCGAGCCTACGCAAAGGAAAGAAAATGCGTCTTTTTTTACGGCGCTTTGCGGATAGTAGTATCGCGGATTGAACCCGTAACGGAGTATTTTTATTTTTTCCTTTTTCACTCCGGAAGAAACAAAAGTTTCATATACAAAAAGAGAAGGAACAAAGACCATGTCAAGAAATGAATTTATGTTTTCAACCCAGCTTTGGGGAAGAGATGTGAATTCATATACAAGAAAACCTATTTTTTTTGCCTCTTTGGGCAGATATATGTAATTCTTGGGATGCTCAAATGTAAAGACTATATCTGAAGAAAAATCCTGCGTTATGAATGGCTCAAGCTCGCCGAGGGAAATCGCCTGATCATAAAGAAAACCCTTTCTTTCATAAATGCCGGCCAAATTTCCGCTTTTAGCAAGGCATAAACAAATCTCCCTGGCGACTTTGGCCCAGCTTGAAAGGCTTCTTATGACGCCGAAATATGTTATTCTTTTATTATATGAGTCTGACATTTTCGCCTTCCAGAGCCATAATAGAACTCGGATATTCCTGCAATCTCAAATGCCAGAATTGCGGGCTCTGGAAAAAAGATTATAGAAAACTTAGAGGCGAAGAAAAAGGAGATTTGACTCTGCGGGATTTAAAGCGCATACAATCGGAGCTTTCAGAGCTTGGCATTAAAAGGCTTTCATACATAGGCGGAGAGCCGTTTTTGCACAAAAATATACTTGAACTTGCCGAGCACGCTTTAGGGCTTGGACTTTATACGGCCGCAGTTACGAACGGCAGCGCTTTTGACGAAAAAAAAATTGAAGAGATAGTTTGTAAAAATTTGTTCAAGGCCATAGTATTTTCGATAGACGGGCCGGCCAATGTCCATGATTTCATACGGGGTAAAAAGGGAGCTTTTGAAAAGGCAGTATGGGCCGCGAAATTTTTCAGAAACATTAAAAACAAGTCAAAAAAAAGATTTCCAAAAATTTACGTTTATTGCACGGTCAGCAAGCTCAATTATAAGTATATGTACGATACGTTCAAAATAGCTTCTTCGCTTAATGCAAATAAGCTGAGGTTTCAGGAAGCCAGCGCCTTGAGCAAAGCCGACCTTAACGAAACTGCGGCTCTGCTCGGCCTGCCGAAAGCCGGCTGGCACGCTTATATAAATGAAAACAGGCTTAACAAGGAGCAGAGAGAAATTGCGGCCAAAACCGTAAGGAGAATTAAATCCTGCGGATTTTCAATGAAAGTGGAAGCTGAAGCTTCTCTGGAAGGACGCAAGAACAATGTCTGCCATTTTGCCGGCAGAGATATGGTAATAACCCCATGCGGAAAACTCTTGATATGTCCTATGCTTACCTCACTTGAAGCCGGAGATCTTAAAAAAGAAAGCCTTAAGGAAATACTGGCTTCAAAAAGCGAAGCTGCGGCATCTCTGGCTCAAAGAGCTCAAAATGGAGAACTGCCTATATGCGCCAAATGCTGCGTGGAAAAAATAAATATCTGAGCTATTTAACGGCCTCGGCGAATATGTCGGCAAAAAAAACGTGTTTTAAGGGCAAAAACCGGTAAATTCTGTTCAAAATCCTTATATATCTGTCTTCCTTGAGAAAATAGTATACATAATGAGGATTTTTCTTAAATTCAAAAAACGCGCATGAAAAACCCGCTTTCAAAAGCTTTCTTCTCAGCGAAAACACGGTCTGCTCATTTATATGATATTGCCTGCTGAGCCCCGCAGGCAAAGCGGCCCGCATATCCTTGGGCATATGCACGCCGTTAAGCAGTCCCAGAATTTTATAAACAGCCAGTCCCCAGCGCATAAATATTCTGTTCGGCGAAGTATGTATAAAAAGCGTGCCGTTTTTTTTCAATACTCTGAAAGCCTCTGAAAAAGCGGCTTCAAGCCTTTCATCGCTCAAATGCTCGACCAGGTCAGACATAATAATTGCATCAAAAACATCATCGTCAAAGGGCAGAGATACAGCATCGCATTGAATATAATCCAGCTTCATTTGCGGAGAGCTTTTAATCCATTTCTCCTTAAGAGCGGAAGAAATTTTTATGGAATCCGGCGAGAAGTCCGCGCCTGTCGCCTGCCAGCCTGTAAGGGCAAAGGCCAGAGCGAGCTCGCCTCTGCCGCAGCCTATATCAAGGACTTTTTGGGGTTTTTTGGCATAAACTTTTCCGTAAACATATGACAGGCGCCTTGAAAGTTTTATGCCGCCTGAAGACAAAAAATCCCTGTATCCTTCGCATTCCTTAAAAAAATAGGTGTCGTTATAAAGCTCTTTCATTTTCTGCAGAAAGGGAACATGCAGGAATATCTCTCTAAAAAATGATATAGAGAGGCAATGAAACAGACCGCCCCTGAAAAAAGATGCGCCTTAAAAAAGATATTCTTCAGACCGCCCAAATTGAAAAAGTAAAGCGCAAAACCGCTGAGTGAACATAGGAAAAAAGAGAGGAAAAGAACATTATTCCATACATCCCTGTGAATTTTAAAATACCCGGGATTTTTTTTAAGCCTCTCTGACGCCAAAACGGCAAAGCAGGGCGCAAGAAAAAACCAGAACAGCCCGTATTTGACAAGTCTGTCGTAAGCGGAAAAACTCTTTTTTTCAACTTTGGCTTCCTGCAAGGCATCCTTTTTTTGCTCTTTGACCGGCTTTTTATCTTTTTTGGCATTATTTATTTTTTCCCAGTCATCGCATATCTTATTGCGGTTTGAATCCGAAAAAGCGCCGCATTCTCCCAGGCATTTCTGCGGGTTATCCGCTCTCGGACAATCCGAAGCCGTCAGGTACGATGCAGAAAGAATAAACAGGCACAGGATTATCTTCATAAATGAAATTTTATCAAATAGAAAAGCCCTGAAAAAGAAAATAAAAATCCCGCCCAATTTTATAATATAGTATTTACGGAGGAATACTCAATGAGCAGGAATAATAATTTCAGAAGCTTCAATTTTTTCATAAGCAATTTTTCGCTGATAAAAGGGCTTAAGCTTGAAAACATGGATATTTCCAGTCTGCCTGAAGGGCTTCTGACCTTGAAAGATCCGCGCAAAAACGGATATGCCTCTTTCAAGATAAACGCTCCAATGCCTTTCAATCAGCTTATTGCCTGCGTCTGCTGCGAC
Organism: Elusimicrobiota bacterium; assembly: GCA_029267355.1. Classification (GTDB taxonomy): domain Bacteria; phylum Elusimicrobiota; class Elusimicrobia; order Elusimicrobiales; family UBA9959; genus JAAYVI01. The sequence goes on from JAJUJA010000059.1 coordinate 6,232, forward strand.
CGTAACGGAGAGGTTGAGACTTTCGTGAATGTGTTTGACGAAGAATTTTCTTTCGGAACATTCAGGCCCGGGCAATCCGAAAGCAAATCAAAAAAAACCGCAAAGGCCGAAATGGACGGCGACATTCTAAGACTTAAATCTAAAGCTGCTGAAATATATGTAAGAATAGAATTGAGGCCCCTTAAAGACAAAAAAACTTCAATTAAAACGGCCAACTTTGTTTTTACCGACTCTTCCATTGATTTTCTCAAAGAAAGTTCAGGAGCGGTTTTCAAAAAGGAGCTCAAGCTTGCCGTTAAAGGCGTTTCTCAAATGGCCAGGCCTTTTGAGAGAGCCAGAGACATATGCAGCCCGACCTCAATCTCCTGCGTATTGCGCTATTATAAAATAAACCGCGAACCGGAAGAGACGGCCGGGGCTGTTGAGGATATATCTCAGGGGATTTTCGGGAACTGGCTTTTTAACTGCGCCTATGCAAACTGGCTCGGACTTTTTGCCTTCGCCGCAAGGTTGAATTCTTTAAGAGAGGCTCAGGCTTTTATAGAAAAAAGAATCCCTCTGATAGCCAGCATAACCTTTTCAAAAGACGAGCTGAAAGGCGCGCCTTTGCAGGAAACCAGAGGTCACCTTCTGGTAATAAAGGGTTTTACAAAGAACGGAGATGTTATAACCGCAGATCCCGCCGCCCCAAAGGACTCGCTGACCGAAATAACATATTCAAGGAACGAATTTGAAAAAGTATGGCTTGGGAACAAGTACGGCCTTTGCTACATAATCTTGAAAGACCTGAGGGCATTGGCGGCTCCCTCATTTCCTTTCAGCTCTCTTTACAGCGATAAGGGGCTCAAAAAAATAGAGACTCAGATCCTGAGCGGAGAAAAAATTAAATGCCTTGAATACGGCAAAAAAACAGATATTGCAGCCGAGAATCAGAAAACTCTGGCCGGTAAGGGATTAATCCCATACAGAGGCTATGCCGATAAAATCGATTTTTCTTTGCCTGAGTTTCCGGCGGCTGCTGTAAAAGACAAATTCGCGCCTGTCTACGACTGCCTGCTCAGAAAAACTCAAACAGAGCTGTCCATGGGAACCAGACTTGAAATACTGTCAAAACCGGCCGAAAGTTTTGTTCTGGCGAGAAGCTCAGGCCTGCCTTTCATTGTCGGAGAAAAAAGCCTCATCTCGCTTGAAAAAAAGCTCTCGGAAAAGGAAGCAAGAAGCGCAATTATAAACTCAGCGAAAAAATTCATAAAAGACAAGTATGTATGGGGCGGGAAAAGCGCATACGGCGTTGACTGTTCCGGTCTGGCAAGTCTGTGCTATATCTCAGCCGGCATTGAAATTCCAAGAAATGCAAGGGATCAGTATCACAGCGCAAAAAAAATAGATTTCAATCAGCTTAAGCGCGGAGACCTTATTTTCTCTTCTCCCAAGGACGCCAAAGAGATAGATCATGTAATGATTTACTGCGGCAGGGGAGAAATAATAGAAGCTACAATGGATTGCGGCTGCGTCAGAAAAATACCGCTTATTAAGAAATTTTCCTTTGATTTCGGCTGCAAATTCAGAAACGGAGACATTGCGAACTCAAAAAGGATTTTCTTTGGAAGCTTTATTTGAAACATGGAGGCATAAAATGGAAATAAAAAAAACTATAGAGAACATATACCCGTCATCAGATCTCATTCCGCCGCAATACAGGATCAAACCCCTGATACAGAAGGAATACCTTTTAAACGGAAAAATAAAAAAACACAGCGGCCCAAGGCAGAAAGTCTATTCCCCGGTAATGACAATGGGAAAAGGCGGCTTAAAGCCGCATCTTCTTGGAGAATATCCCTTAATGAACAAAAAACAGGCGATGGAAGCTTTGGAAAGCGCCTGCCGGGCCTACGACAGGGGAGCAGGGCAATGGCCTACCATGAGCGCCAGAGAGAGAATCGCCTGCCTTGAAAATTTTCTGTCAATAATGAAAACAAAAAGAGAAGAAATCGTGAACATACTGATGTGGGAAATAGGCAAAACTCTTTCAGACAGCCGCAAGGAATTTGACAGAACAGTCGAGTATATAGCAGACACCATAAACGCACTCAAGGATCTGGAGAGAAATTCCTCAAGATTTTCTTTCGCCTCAGGCATTTACGGGCAGATAAAAAGATCGCCTTTGGGCGTAGTTTTGTGCATGGGCCCCTATAATTACCCCCTTAACGAGACTTTCACGACTCTTATACCGGCTCTGCTGATGGGAAACACGATAATTTTCAAGCCGCCGAAATTCGGCGTTCTGCTTCACAGGCCTCTGCTTGAAGCCTTTGCCAAAGCCTTCCCGCCCGGAACGGTTAACACCATCTACGGAGACGGCAAGGAAATAGTCACTCCGCTTATGGAAAGCGGGAAAATAGACGTTCTGGCTTTTATAGGCTCAAGCAAAGTGGCCGATATACTTAAGAAACTTCATCCGCAGCCGCACAGATTAAGATGCGTACTCGGGCTGGACGCCAAGAATGCGGGAATAATTCTCAGGGACGCGGATATAAAAGCTGCCGCCAAGGAATGCGTAACCGGCGCTCTTTCATTCAACGGCCAAAGATGCACGGCTCTTAAAATCTTATTCGCAGATAAAGCCGTAGGCAAAGATTTCACACAGGCGCTCCTGGAAGAGATAAAAAATCTCAAATTCGGCATGCCGTGGGAAGAAGGAGTTTTTTTAACTCCGGTCCCAGATCCTTCAAGAATAGAATATTTCAACGTCCTGCTCAATGACTGCCTGTCAAAAGGCGCAAAAATCGTAAATGAATGCGGCGGGATTTCTAACGGCAGCTTCTTTTACCCCGCAGTGATATATCCGGTAAAAAGCGAGATGAGGCTTTACAGCGAGGAACAATTCGGGCCTCTGATACCGATGAGATATTTCTCGGATATAAAAGAGCCGATGGAGTATGTAATAAACTCTAATTTCGGACAGCAGGTCTCCATCTTCGGCAGAAATTCCTCTCAAATAGCGGCGCTCACTGATGTCCTGGTAAATCAGGTATCCAGAGTGAACCTTAACAGCCAGTGCCAGAGAGGGCCGGATATTTTCCCCTTTACAGGCAGAAAAGACTCGGCC
>JAJUJA010000105.1 GCA_029267355.1 Elusimicrobiota bacterium
CTCATTTATGGGCAGGATTTCAATAGTGTCCATGCCCATGGCCTCAAGAACTTCAAGCCATTGCGACATTGAGTCTATGTCGCCGCAGCCGAAATCGTCTGACGAATTCATTGAGAAAAGCGGCAGCAGAATACCGCTGTGTTTTGAGTTAAGCAATTTATGTTTTTTCATGGCAGTTTAAAGACGGCCTCTATTTCCACTCTTGCGCCTTTGGGAAGCGCCTTAACTTCCACAGTCGCTCTTGCAGGAGGATTTGAAGAGAAAAATTCGCCGTATTTCTCGTTCATTGAGGAAAAAAGGGAAAGATCCGTCATATAAACAGTGGTTTTTAATGCGTCCTGCATTGAACAGCCAGCCGCCTCGGCTACAGCTTTAATGTTGTTAAGACAAAGCTCTGTCTGCTGCTTTATGTCTTTGGGCATATCGCCGGTCTGGGCATTAACCGGAAGCTGGCCTGAAATAAAAAGCAGGCCGCCGCAGGCTACAGCCTGCGAATAGGGCCCTATCGCTTTGGGTGCTTTTTCACTAGAAATTATTTTTTTCATCTTAACCTCACAAATTTCCGTAAATTTCTATGTTCTTGACGTCTCTTATGAAATTTTCAAAAGATCTGTCATAGGTCGCTTCGCCTTTTTTGGAAAAGAAACAGCCGGGAATTTCTCCGTTTTTCCTGTGATAAGCGACGCATTCGCAGCATATGCCCTTTCTTGGACACGGCTCATAGGTGCAGGCGCAGGAATTCATATTTTCTTTCTTCTTGCATTCCATAAGGGCTCCCTTCTATAGTAATTATAAAATATTGGCGCCTGTAAAACAATAAACAGAAGGCGGCAAAAAGAGCTGCTTTAAAAAAGGTCATTTATCGGGCTTTGCCTTTGTTTTTCCTTGAAAGGTATGGGGCATATTCGTATAATCTTTATCTATGAAATACTACTTTGTCGGCATAGCCGGTTTTGGAATGAGCGCTCTGGCCCAAATATCAAAAGATGAAGGAAATGAAGTTTTCGGCTCGGACCGGAATTTTGACATGGGGCTGGCCGGAGAATTGAGAGATAAGTTTGAAAGGAAAGGAATAAAGATCTGCCCTCAGGACGGTTCCTGCCTGGACAAAAGTTTTGATGCTGCCGTATTCTCAACAGCCGTAGAGGAAACGAACAAGGAGTATGCAAAGGCCTCGCAGCTCGGCATAAAAATAATTCATCGCGCGGATTTTCTTGCTCAGCAGGCAAACAGATTCAAAACAATAGCGGTTTCAGGCACCAGCGGAAAATCAACCGTTACCGCCCTGATTTACCATATACTTGAAAGAAACGGCTTCTCGCCCTCTCTTATAACGGGCGGCGCTGTAATGGAGCTTATTGAAAATGGCGAGATCGGCAATGCAGCCCGCGGAAAAAGCGAGTGGCTTGTAATAGAAGCTGATGAATCAGACGGAACTCTGGTCAAATACAGGCCTTATGCCGGGGTTATACTTAATATTTCCAAAGATCACAAGGAAATATCCCAGCTTATGGATATTTTCAAAACCTTTGCTCAAAACAGCAAAATGCTTTTTTTGAATTGTCAGGATGAAATGCTGAGAACAATTTCAAATAAAAGTTTCTTCTTCGGCTTGAATTGCGCTGACTGGCGGGTGGAGAATATAAAACTTTCATTTGACTCAAGCTCTTTCTCAATCAATGGAGTGAATTTTTTCCTGCCGCTTTGCGGGCTTCACAATATTTCAAATCTGATTGCCGCTGTTTCAGTTTGCTTCAAGACCGCCGGAATAAAACTTGAAGATGCGGCAAAAGCTGTCAGAGATTTCAAAGGCGTTTACAGAAGATTCAATATCGCCGGAGAGAAAAACTCAATAACCGTCATTGACGATTTTGCCCATAATCCGGCGAAAATAGAGGCGGCCTTAGCCGCGGCCAAAATAGGCATAAGAGGAAAATTGATCGCCGTATATCAGCCGCATGGTTTTGCTCCTACAAGGCTTTTGAAGAATGAGCTTATAGAAAGTTTCAAAAAAACTCTGGGCGGCGATGATATCTTGATCATGCCGGAGATATACTATGCCGGGGGTTCAGTAAGCAAAGACATATCTTCCCTTGATATAATCAGACCCCTGCTTGAAGCCGGAAAAAAAGCCTTTTATTTTGAAAAAAGAGCGGATGTTCCTGCAGAAATAAAAAAACTTGCCCTGCCCGGCGACAGAGTGATAGTTATGGGCGCCAGAGACCTTACCTTGCCGTGTTTTGCAAGAGATATACTCAATGCCTTATGAACAATCTCAGATATTCCCGTCAAATAGCCATACCTGAGTTTGGAATAAAGTCGCAAAGAAAACTTTCCAAATCATGCGCGGCCGTTCTGGGCGCCGGCGGTATCGGAAGCGCGGCCATAGCTTATCTTTCTGCGGCCGGAATAGGCAAGCTGAAGATAATAGAAAAGGATGTTCTGGAAGAGACAAATTTAAACAGGCAGATAATATACCGCGAAAAAGATATCGGACTTAAAAAAGTTCAGCTTGCCGCAAACTATGTTAAGGATCTTAACAGGGACGTAAAGGTTCAATATTTCAATCTCAGAGCGGGAGAAAAAGAGCTTGTGCGCATATTCAAATCATGCGATTTGCTCATTGACTGCAGCGACAATTTCCAAACCAGATTTGCGGTGAACTCGGCTGCCGTCTCCTGCGGCAGACCGTATATTTTTTCCGCGGTTTACAGATGGGAGTCTCAAATTGCTTTGATAGATCCTCAAAAAGGTCCCTGTTTAAGATGCCTGTTCAAGGGAGACCAAAATGACGCGTCCAGCTGCGCCGATTACGGGGTAATAGGTCCTGCGGCCGGTATGGCAGGAGCCATGGCTGCCCTTAAAGCCATAGAATATCTTGCTGGGCTCAAAAGGGAAAGCGGTAAAATGTTTCTGCTTGATTTTTCCGCTATGTCTCTGCATTCAATTGAAATGAAAAAAGATAAAAACTGCCCAGCTTGCGGTTTAAAAAGAGCCAAAAAAGTCATGGATTTCTCATTTCTCAGGGGTCTTAAAAAAATCGCCTTTAATTTAGGCGGTGAAGACCGCGTCCTTCCGTCAGAAGAGAATTGCTTCAATATTTCCCTGGAAGAGCTTGATCTCGCCATAGCGCATATTTCAAAAACCGCCGCAATATCTCTCTATTGCCCCAGAAAGATAAAATCTTCTCTTGCCCTATCCAGATTGAAAGCTCTCGGTTTTAAGAATGTTAAACTAATTTAAGCCCGCGTATTTTAATGCGTAGTTTATGTGGCGGCTGTAATCGGAAAAATGATATCATATGATTATGCCAAAGGTGACAGTTGCAGTATACACCACCCTCAGAGACAGACTCGGGTTTTCAAGGAAAGATTTTGAAGGGAAAAATCTTCAGGATATAATAAACGCTGTTTGTTCCCTAAAAAAAGAAATTCCCGGCATTCTTCTTGAAGAAAACGGCAGGGTGAAAAATCATTTTGTGCTCACTTTGAATTCTCAGATAATAGATACAGCTTCGCTCAAAAAAACGAAAGTGAAGGACGGCGACGTTTTTCATATATTCCCGCCTGTAAGCGGCGGATAGGAGGAAAGATGAAACCTGTGGAAATAAAAAAGGGAGTATGTTCTTTAAGAGTGAATCACTTTAACAGAAAACTTTTTGACGCTTTGATCCCTTTGCCGGACGGTACAAGTTACAATGCATATATGGTCAAAGGCGAAAAATATACCTGTCTTATAGATACCGCCGACCCGGAAAAAAAAGATGTTTTCTTTGACTATCTCTCAAAGGTCCCCAAAATAGACTTTATAGTTTCTCATC
>JAJUJA010000005.1 GCA_029267355.1 Elusimicrobiota bacterium
CCGCCTCAAAGCTCTGAAATCTACAGTGTATTCCGGTTTTTTCTTTTCGAGCAATTCGGATGTTTCTTTTGCCGCCTCAAAGCTCTGAAATCTACAGTGTATTCCGGAGCCGCTACATTAAATGATTATTTCTGCAGTGTTTTTTTAATATTTCGCGAGTGTGAATCAATTTAACATTCATATGCGGCATAAAAATAGCTCTATGTGATTTTTTTCATATTCAAAAATCCTGCGAGCGCCACGTATAATACGCCTCAGGATATAAGCACTCGCATCAAGTAACACACAGCAAAAAATAACAAGAACACACGCAGGTTTCAAAGAACTTTGTCTTTTCAATGGCGGGGAAAAGATGGTCGTTGGCCTTAGCCACTAATAGTCTAGCAAAAAATTTTAAAAAAATCAAGCAATAAATTTAAGCATCATATAATGGTGATTCTTGTCTTACCGCAATAAGGCCTCCCTATGGACTCTACTCGTACATTAGCATCCCCACTTTCGGGACCCAAAGAAATAAACAGAACCTGATCATCTTCATGATTTAGCTCTTTTTGAATTTGTGATTTTAACTTTTCATACCTAAAATCATTCAAATGAGTCTCAAAAACTGAATTCTGCAAACGGCGTCCATAACCTTCCATAATCCTGGCAATATTTCTTAAACGATGCGGGTTACTAATATCGTAGCTTACAATGTAAACCTTATTTCTGCTCATCTAGTAGTAAATGATGTGTAGGTATCTGCTTCGCCTCGTAAAAATCTCCAAAGCTGCCTAGCTTGTATTTCAAACATTCTCCTGTAACTCATTTTGTAACCAAAAACAGGGTGTGTTATTTCCGTATCAAGCCTCCTAACCCATCCCTGCCAAAACGTTCTTCGCCCACCATCATTTAAGTTACACCCACTAGAAGAAAACATGAAATCTGATTTCAAGTCAAGTTCCCCCCTATTAATCAAAGAAATTACAAGACTATCAACGATAAGCGGCCTAAATTCCTCCATAAGATCAAGAGCCAAAGCAGGCCTCCCATACCTCGGGTGATGGTAAAACCCAAGAAATGGGTCAAGGCCTACTGTGTAACACACGCCCGTAATCTCTTTTGCGAGAACGCTATAACCCAAAGAAAGGAGTGAATTCACCGGGTCCCTTGGCGGCCGACGGTTCCTATTTTTAAAATCGAAACTAATATTTTTTATCATCGTTGAAAATTGAGAAAAATAAATTGCTGCCGCTTCACCTTCAATACCAAGAAGCTGATTTTCATTTTCAGCACTGTTGGCCTTATCTTTCAGATATTTCATCTTCCCAATGAAGATTTCATTGGGCTCGCCGTTTCTCATTAATAGAACTCTTTGGTTGGTAATCTTTCCTCTTATTATTTCTCTTGAAAGTTTCATTTTTATTTCTGGGTTATCAAAAAGCATGTACTGAGCACGTCTTGCGTCAATACCTGAGACAGGTAAACCGCGCAAAAGGCCAAGAAATCTTCCAGAAGATGAAAAATATGAAACATCTATATTTTCCTCAAGACATGTCTGCATCAGTTGTGCACTTATTTGAACAGGCCCGTATAGGTATATAGAACGAAGCTGATGCACAGGAATTTTGCTTGCTGCAATACCATCACAACTTACATATATTTCTTCCCCGTGTTTCCCGACATAGGCTTTAGGATTTTGCACCACCAAAACTTCCCCATCGTCGCTGTCAGCCATTGGCGGTTTAATTTCATTTTCAGATTTTGAATCTGGGTTTGCCCAATATCTGCTTTCGTTTGGTAAGCAAACCGGATAAGCCGAACAGTATAAACATCTACTATCATCTTTTAGAGGTGGAGGGCACTTGCCGGATGCCGCTAGTTCTCTTGCGTCAAGAATAAGTTTCCTTACCTTTTCAAATAAATCCTCAGTTAAATCAACAGGCACACGTTTTTTATCAGCAGCATAATAAACGAAAGCCCTGTTTACGGCAAGGCCGTTCTCTCTCATTAACAAGGCCTGTGCTGCAATTTGCATGGCATCAGGTTCCTTGACAGCATATTCACCCTCACTAAGATGTCGTGAAGAGCCTCTTTTATACTCAACAATTTCTGTTAAATTCGCATCTTTCTCAATTATGTCTATTACACCCACAAGTCCAAGTGATTTGCTTTCCAATTTGAGACTTTTTATCGTAGTGCCATCGGAAAGTTCAAATTTATCTATATCTGAAAACTTAGATGGTTGATCCACATTCCTATGAACATAACTCCCAGAAACTGTATCGGCATTTTCCTGAAAGATATTCTCCACCCACTGTAAATAAAAAAGCCGCGGGCAGTAAACAAAGTTGTGAAGATTGCGGATGCCCATTACAGGCTGCTTTCCATAGTCATTGTCTATCCTAAGATGTGAGTCTGTCATTTCTATTACTTAACACCCCTATCAAATTAACCTTGCATTTACTGTACCTTTTCCCCGTTAATCTTAGCGCATACTACCCATTCCAAATCCCTTACGGTTTTCCATAATGCTTCCCCGCTAAAAACTTTTATACCTTTGCCTTCCAATTCTGCACAACCCCACTGAACCTTACCAGAAATATCTATAAAATAGTTCGGGTTCCTGTCTTCCTCCTCATCAGATGATCCTTGATTTTTGTTAAGAATTTTTACAGATTCATTTCCTAAAAACCTTTTTTCGTTCGCATAAATATCATTTTTGATTTTCTTGCTGCGAATACGAGAATGTATAGATAATTCTTCAGGGGATGCTATTGCTCTCAGGCCAATATTCACCGCTGCATTTACGTCAGCCTGAATTATTTTTGGCTTAAGCCCGTCCCTTTCTGTTTCAAAAGTTATAGGAATGAAGATTGGGCCTCCGCTGATAGGCAGAAGAATTGTATTTTTTTTATTACCTCCAGACAAATTTTCCATATTCTTAAGAAGCTTTTTCGCTTCCTGTATTTTGACAGCCATCTCTGTATAAGACCCATCCTTATTTTTTTTCTCCTTCAGCCAAGACCATGGGGCGGTATTTTCAAAACCACTGGAAACTTCAACTGCTCTGAAACCTGCAACACCGGTTCGAGAACAAAATCGGGAAGAATAAGCTGCCGGCACCTCGATTACCATGGGAATATTCTTTTTACCAACTTTTATAGAGGGATAAAAAACTTCAGAAAACATTTTTAATTTATCTATCACAGCCCTGTGACACCATTTCATTAAGCGGCTATTTTCTCTGGGTGCTCTGCCTTGAGAAGAAAGATAACGCGACAAATTTTCAACAACTATAAAATCAACAGGTTCATATTGTCTCTCATAACTACCATGGTGGTCTCCGATGTTACCTTTGCTATTTTCTGATGGTTTTGAAAGTCTGAGACCGAGAGCCTTAGCAATTATCATATGAGCTGTTTGATTAATCCGCTCTTCCTTAATTCTGTCCAGCTTCTCCAATATATCAGGACAACAATCAGGTATTGACTCATCTCTGCTAATAATGAAATCTTCACTTGTTTTACGTCTTAATAAATGATTCATGGATTGGAAACGCTTGCGAAGTTCAGTCAATTGCTCTAATCTAGACATAGATAAACCTCTTTGCCCACAAACAAGAACATTTTTGGGGGCAGAACCATTTTGGGTAAGAATACCATAATCCGTGTTCTGCGGATGTCTTTCCCATTTCCAACTTCTACCTCTCAAGGGCAATATGCGATTTGCTATACTAACGAGTATATCAGGCAGTTCTCTCTTTCTCTTCTCTATCTCTTTTTTTATTTCATCCAAAACAGCTTCTTTGTTCGATTGAATGTTTTTTTTCCAATAATCAGGAATACTGCTATCTTCTTGTATTTCGTTAACTGCAATACCAATCTTATTTCCCAGGCCTAAAAAAAATGCCCATCTGTAAAGTTTAGATAAATATGTTTGATATCTTTTGACGGCGACGAGCAGCTTATCATTCTGCTCGGGGAATGAAAGATCTACCTTCCAATTTGGCGCTAGACTATTTTCAACATCGAAGCCAAGTTTTAAAAAAAGAGCTTCTGCCTCTTTTGACTCATAATCCAAAGATTTACGTCCTTTTGATCCGGATAACTCTTCAAGATATTTGAACTCTCCATTGTCATCTTTACGCCATATTTTTACATCCTCCCCATGCAACCTTAACAGGCCAATATCGACGACCTTTGAATACCATTTATTTGTTCCATCAAAACCTATGTATCTTGATTTACCATCACTTTTCTTTGAAATTTTCAACCTCGCGTACGCTCCGGCATTTCTTTGACCAAGATCTACGGAAAGACATGAAAATGAATCCAACATATCCCACCATCCTTTTTCAGGAGGATTTTTAGGTTTTTCTTCATTTGGCCAACGAAGACTGTTAATAGTCTCATGCCCGAAATTAAATTGCCCTTTCCAATTAATCCCTCTAGAAACTTTTTTTTGGATATTTTCACTCTTGAGCTCAACAGGAAACACGAGCTGAATATTGTCCATCGCATAGGGCATTAGAGTAACCTTGGTTCTATCAAAGTTTTGATTATCATATTCTTTAATACCTAGAGCTTTCATCATAGGCTGAATCCAAGAAACAGACCCAAGGTTTTCTTCTCCTTCATGACGCAAGGCATCTCTAATCATACGGGGGGAGGAATAAGTTATCTTTATTTTCTTGACAATATACGGCATAGTCCCGCCATTATTTTTTACACACAGGTGTACTTCCAATGACATATGGCCGTGAACATCCAATCCTTTTACATGACTCGCAGAATACTCGCCATCTTTTGGAAAATCAAAATAGCGCGGAGAAAAAGTAGAATGAGCCGGGGTAAAATGTATGGGCCTTGTTTTATCTTTGTAGTCAAGTAAAAGAACACTATAGTTCATCCATGCATACAAAACATCCTTTGCGTGATACTGCTCAGTTCCTTCATCTCGCCATATCGGCTGGTATTTTTCTTCAATGAGAGCATTAAACAATGGGGCACTGCCGAAATCATCGTAATGTGCGGACTGTAATTCAACAAGAGTTTTTTTAAGCCTCAATCTCAATTCAACCTGTTCAAGATTTTGTCGGGCCAATTTTAGCCACTTATCACGCAATTCCTTGTATCCACGCAAAGTTCTTTGAGATACTGAGTATTCTCTTATTCCGGATGATACCCCGTCTTCTGACTCAGTCAAGTAGCCAAGTTTATTACAGAGAAGATCTTTAATCAGTTCAACTCTTTTATCATCTTTAAATCCAGGTATTACTATCTCTTCTTTATCATCGCCTTGAATTGAATGTTTAGTTAATGATCCTTCACCTTCAAAAAAATCTATTTTTCTCTTTATTTCTTTAGCCTCTTCATCTCTTTTTTGGGTATCTTCAAAATATCTATGAGGGGCAATTATTGCCTCTATAAAAGCAGCTAAATCCATTTGGAACCATGAGGCCCTATTGTTCTTTTTATTGGCAATTACCAAGTTGGTGAAATATTCAAACGGGTTTTGATTATTATTCGAACTTCTTAAAGCATTAAGATAATCAATTGACTGTAGCGTATTTTCTTTTCCTCCTTCCTTGTTACTTTTCTTTGCTCTTACAAACTCACTTTTTGTAAGTTTCTGAAATATAGCAACAATATCTCTGTGAGGAAAGTAGCTAAAAACCACCGCACATGGAAATACACCAGAAGGCTTTCTACCCAATTTCTTAAGAGGCTTTCCTTTAATTTTCTCTCTCAATCTTTTCTCGTATTCTCCTCTAAGTTGCCTTATATTATCATATTTCTTCGAGAGATCGTCAAAATATTTAATTGCAAGAGACTCACCTGAATCTTCAAGCTTTTTATCCTCAGGGATTTTAGTAATGAAAAGGTAGGGATTAACTTCTTCTGAAAGTTTATTTAGTTTTTCTTCGTCTAAATTTTCTTCATGAAGCTTTTTTATGAAAGGCAGTCTCCCTATCTTTTGTTTTTCAGATTCATCTTTTGATGTAGCATTAAAACATTCTTTCTTGGAACATAAAAAAGGCAAAACTTCGCTGCAAACTTTGTTTAAATCGCGACCTCTGGAAATATCCAACAAGTAAAGCAGGGCTAATCCCATATTTTTGGAATCTCCATTATATAACTTACTAATCTCTTTCTTACAAGAATCAAAATCAGATTTACAATTGAGCAGTTTAGAAATTTTTAATCCTGGCCCATCAAATTCAATAAATCTCTTCTTCCCTTTAGTCCAGTTATTTCTGACCTCATTGGACCAATCAGCTACAGCTTTAATTTTGGCTTTAGCATTAGACTTTTCATCAGGCTCATTAAATAAACTTAAATATTTTTTTTCGAAGTCTCCTGATTTGCAAGTTTCAGCCATAGTTGCCAGCATAAGAGTATAATAGTTTACTGCATCTTGAAAGAGCTCGTGATGGTGCCAAAGAATATTTTGCCACTCAGATTTCGACATTTTTCCCCATTGTCCAGCATTATAAGACTCAACCTCAATAACTTTACCCTGATACATTCTGTTCATGATTCCTCCAGAAAGACAAACTTATTCTACCACATCATCGCGACAGGGACGTGTCGCGGTAAAAAAGAGGTTTTAAATAGCTTTTATGCCCGCAAGACTACAATTCTAATTTACAAAAAATGAATGTATATTTCAAATTTATATCTTGTCTGGGCACAAAGTCCTACCCGAACCGGGGGCGGGGTTAGATGAATTGCTTGTCGCCGCGTTTCCTGAGGGAATGGTCAAGTATTTTTTTTCTCATTCTTACGCTTTTGGGAGTGACTTCCACAAACTCGTCTTCGGCTATGTATTCAAGCGCCTGCTCTAATGAAAGCCGCCGCGGCGGAGTAAGAATTATTGACTCGTCAGAGCCGGAGGAGCGCATATTGCTTTGCTTCTTTTCTTTACAGGGGTTCACGACCAGATCATTGTCTCTGAGATTTTCGCCCACTATCTGGCCCATATAAACATCTTCGCCTGGTCCGACAAACATTTTGCCGTGGTCCTGAAGATAATTAAGGGAATAGGAAGCTGTCTGGCCTGTTTCTTTGACTATGAAAACGCCGAGCCTCGCCGGCGGCTGGAAGGCGCCTTTCGGCATATAGCCGTGAAAGCTTTGATGCATAAGGCCGTTGCCCTTGGTCAAGGTCATAAATTCATTTTTGAAACCTATAAGGGCCTTTGAAGAAATCAAATATTCAAGCCGTACTCTGCCCTGGGAATCTGTTTCCATATTTCTCATTTTGGCGTTTCTTTTGCCCATTGAATCCATGACCGCGCCCTGAAATTCGCTTGGCAAATCAACTATTACCTCTTCCACCGGCTCGCACACCACGCCGTTTTCCGTTTTCTCTATTATTTTCATCTTGGACACGCAAAGCTCAAAGCCCTCTCTGCGCATAGTTTCAATTAAAACCGAAAGATGAAGCTCGCCGCGGCCGGAAACTTTATACCCGCTTTCGCCGGGTATATCCTCAACTTTAAGCCCGACATTTACCTGAGCTTCCCTGAAAAGTCTGTCTCTAATCTGGGTTATATTAACGAATTTCCCCTCTTTGCCGGCGAATGGGCCGTCATTGGCGTAAAATTCCATTGATATTGTCGGTTCATCTATTTTAAGCCCTTCAAGAAAGCCGGGATTTTCCTCGCAGGATACGGTGTCGCCTGCGTCTATGCCGTCAAGCCCGTAAAGAGCGGCTATATCGCCGCATACCGCCTTTTGAACCTCTTTCTTTTCAAGCCCGTCGTACTTCATTATCTGTAAAACTTTCCTTTTTAAATTTTTTCCTGCCGCAGACATCAAAACAACATTTTGATTTTTGGACACTTCCCCTGAAACTATTCTGCCTATGCCTATTCTGCCTGTATAAGGGCTGTAATCAAGCATGGTTACAAGCATTCTCAGCGGTTTATCTCTTTCGTCTTTGGGCCCCGGTATATGCCTGATTATCGCCTCAAAAAGCGGGTCAAGATTTTCGCCTTTTTTATTCAGATCATCTGTCGCTATCCCCTGCTTGCCTGAAGCGTAAATCACGGGGAAATCAAGCTGTCTGTCAGAGGCGTTCAAGTCTATGAAAAGCGAAAAAACCTTGTCCAGCGCCTTGTGAGCTTCCGCATTGGGCCTGTCTATCTTGTTTATGACCACCAGAGCTTTAAGGTCCAGCTCAAGAGCTTTCTTCAAAACAAATCTTGTCTGCGGCATAGGGCCGTCGAGAGCGTCAACAAGCAGCAGAACGCCGTCCACCATCCTTAAAACTCTTTCAACCTCGCTTGAAAAATCGGCATGGCCCGGCGTGTCAACTATATGTATGGCCGTATCCTTGTATTTTACTGATGTGTTTTTGGAAAGTATGGTTATGCCTCTTTCTCTTTCCAGATCATTTGAATCCATTACGCATTCAGCATTTTCATCCTTGACCTTGAAATAACCGGTCTGTTTCAGCATAGCGTCAACAAGAGTTGTCTTGCCGTGGTCAACATGGGCCACTATGGCTATATTGCGCAAATCTTTTCTTTCCATACTTTTTCCTTTACTCAAGTTCTTTTTATTTTCAAACCGGTCAATCGTAAAATGAGGGCACCGGAAGGTAAAAAGACAATATATTTTAGCAAATTTGAAAGTTTGCGGTAGTAAGATTATTGGTAAATATCAGGGCAAAAGCATCCAATCCTGCCAGTAAACTTCTTTTTTCTCCGGCTTTTTTTCCTGCTTTTTCGGCTTCTTTTCAGCCGGCTTGACAG
Organism: Elusimicrobiota bacterium; assembly: GCA_029267355.1. Lineage (GTDB taxonomy): Bacteria > Elusimicrobiota > Elusimicrobia > Elusimicrobiales > UBA9959 > JAAYVI01. The sequence goes on from JAJUJA010000005.1 coordinate 8,743, forward strand.
TTTCCGGGCTGATGTTTTCAGTTTTGGATTTTTCAGTATCTTTTTTAAGTTCTCCGGCCTTCTTTTTCTCTTTCTGCGCTTTTTCAAATTCTTTCACGGCTTTGAGATTGTCTTCCTTTCTGTTTCTGACGAAATTCTTTTCATTCATTTTAAGGTATTTCAAGGATAGCACCTCGGCTTTTTTCTTAATCTGCCTGAGCTTATAAACTTCAGCCCTGTCTTTATCGCTGTGAGATGAAAATTTCACCACAAGCGCTATCCTTTGAGTGCCATTACCGAAGGTATCCGGGAACTGCGCCGCATATTCAAGCCTTACAAGGGATATATTCAAGGCGAAACCGGCCGTCATAAAATTGCCGTTATACGACTGCTTATATCCGCCCATAATGGAGAAAGGCATTTTATTGAATTCCAGTTCAGCGCCTATGCCCTTTTCTATGAAACTTTCCTTAAGTATTTTTTTGGCGGAAAGACCAAGGTATAGATTTTGATATTTTGAGCGATGGCTTATGCCTGCCTCAATTTTTGCCGAAGTCGGCAATTTCTCGTCTTCATATCTGTAATTAAGGCTGCCGCCGAAATTATCCAGCAAAAATGAGGCTGTAAAAAAATCGTCAAGAGACTTATAAACCGCGCCTGTGGCAAAGGTCAAAGATGAAGCCTTGTATTTCTCTGCCAGAGAGCTTTTCACGCTTTTAGCTTTGAAACCCCAGAATAATCTTTCGTCAAAAGGGATGCCCCAGCCGCCGCTTAAGGCATAATCGCTTTGCAGATTTATGTTATACTCATTGCCCGATAAATCATAAAATCTTTCATCTCCGCTGTTATAGCCGAGATATGAAAGGCTGAAGCTGCCGAATTCGCCGGCGGAATAAATAAGCCCGGCTGAGCCGTATTTGCCTATGCCGTCAGGCGCATTCCAATAAGAAAGCGAAAGCGAGCTTTCCGTAATATGCCCGAGAAGCCCCGGATTTGACAGGGCTGCGCCTGCGTCATTTACCAGAAAAGAACAGGCGCCGGACAGGGCAAAACAATGCGGAGACGCTTCTTCATTTAAAAACATAACCGAGGATGTGCCGTAAGTTTCGCAAAATGAAAGGTTAGGCGCCGCCAGAAGCGCCAAAAGCGAGATGAAAAGTATGGCCTTTTTCCTCATCTTTATTTAACAACAAGTATTCTCTTTGTCTCTTTATAAGACGGAGTCTCTATAACGACAAAATACACTCCGCTTGAAACCTTCCTGCCGGCCTCGTTCAGGCCCGGCCATATATCGTCATAGCCGCCGGCCGGCCTGTAGCCCTCAAAAACCGTCATAACAAGCCGTCCCTGCTGATCATACACCTTAACCGAAAATTTGCCCGCCGAATCAGATTTAGAAGTTATATGCGCCTTTTCATTTAGCGAAGGGTTTATTATCCCGCCGTATATTTTGGTTTTATTTGAAGGAGGCGCTATTATGTGGAAATAATCGCCGTATATACCGGACTGAGAATCTGTATTTGTAACTGTCAAATTCCAGTCGCCCGGCGGAGCCGAAGCAAGGGGCAGATCGCAGACTATTTTGTCATTTGAAACTGAAATTACGGAAGCGTTTATATCGCTGGAACCAGTTTTTGATAAGGTTACCGAAGCTCCGCTTAAAAATCCATAGCCGTAAACTTCAAGTCTGAACAAGCCTGTATTAATAGCTGTATTGGCGCTTAAAGACTCCACATACGGCGCTGCGTTATTTATGACAAAAGCACCGCCGGAAACATCATATTGCCCGTCAGGATTCAGCACATAAACATCCCATGAACCGGCGGAGCTTCCGGAAAGAGACAGCAGACAGTTTATCTGATAATTCCCCGTCAGAGATATGTTTGAACAAGGTATTACTCCCCCCATACCCCTTTTAAGGAAAGCATTCAAGCCGGGCAAAAAATTAGAGCCGTTTATCCTGACCGTTATATTGCCGTAGTTTATGGCGGTATTCGGGTATATGGTTGAAATGGAAGGAGGCGGATTCATCACTGCAAGAGCATTGGAAAGAACTGCTTCCTGAGAGTCTGAATTTCTTACCACCAGATCCCAGTAGCCGGCAGCGGCGCCGTTAAGATTCACTGTACAGGTTATTGTAGAACTGTCGACCCTGTTGATATTAGCGGCATAAATATCGGAGTATCCCGGCTTTGTAAATCTAACTGAGGGGTTTTCAGAAAAATTGCTGCCTCTTATTGTTACCCCGCTCAATACGCCGTTATTTACCCCTGAAGCCGGAGACATTGATGTCAGAGCAGGCGGAGGCAGCGTAACAGTAAAAGCAGAGCTTAAAGTAAAGCTTTGCCCGTCAGGATTTATTACCTGAATATCCCAAGTCCCCGGTTCGGCGCCCGACAAAGGGAAAATACAGGTTATTTTTGTCGGAGAAACCACATTGACGGAAGTTGCGTTTATACCGGAAAAACCGGACCTTATAAGTTTAACAGAGGCGCCGTTTATAAAATTTGTGCCGCTTAAATCCGTTATTGAGACATTACCAGTATTAAGGCCGGTGTTTGGGGTAATTGAGGTAATAGTCGGCGGCGGATATATTACCGTAAAAGCGCCGGGCAAAGTGGCGGATGAGCCGTCAACATTGACCACCTCCACATTCCAAGTGCCGGTGCTGGCCCCGCCTATCGGGAAATCGCAAGTTATCTTGTTGAGATTGACAACATTTACATTCAAAGCGGAAATATCAGAATAGCCTGTCCTTTTAAGTTTTACGGCCGCGCCGCTCATAAAGCCGCTGCCGGCTAAATCGCTGACCGGCACGCTGCCGTCATTTCTGCCTGATGAAGGAGAAATGGAAGTTACGGAGGTTTTAAGATTATTCAGTGCATTATAGGCATCCGCTATACCGGCGCCGCATTTATTTGTGCCGTAGCAGAATGAAGAAGGCGGGAAATTTCTGGCGCTTTTTGAGATATTGTAAGTCATTTCGCTTATTGAGAGATTAGGCTTGAAAGCCAGCATCAAGGCTGCCAGGCCGCTTACATGAGGCGCAGCCATACTGGTGCCGTTTTTTTCTGCATATGTATCCGAACCCGGGTTGGTAACGCCGTTATTTCCAAGAGATAAGACGCCATTGCCGGGCGTGCTTTCGCCGCCGGCGGCAGATATATAGACCGTCGGGCCGTAATTGGAATATGAGGCCATATCGCCGTCAGTTCTAAGCGCTCCCACTGTCACGACATTGGAGCAATTGGCGGGGAAATATGAAGAAGCCCAGTCGGCTGAATTTCCGGCTGCCGCAACAACTAAAGCTCCTGCCGATACAGCTGAATCTATGGCGCTTTGAATAATGGCCGGACATGAGCCGTAGCCGCCAAGACTCATATTTATAACTCTGGCAGGACTTGAATTTGTTGCCGCGCCTGCCACAGGCAAGCCGGCCGCCCACCTTATGCCGTCGGCTATGTCATTTGTATAGCCGCCCCCTTTACCCAAAACTCTCACCGGAATTATTTTGGCGTTCCAGTCCACGCCGGCCACACCGAGACTATTGTCTGTAGCCGCGCCTATGGTGCCGGTCACATGAAGGCCATGCCATGAACTGTCATCGGTTTGACAGTAAGGGTCTGAGGGATAATCTTCGCAATAGCTGTCATAACACGGGCTGTATGGATCTATTTTTTCCGCCGCCGTACACCAGTCGCCCGGGTCTGAGGGATCGGAATCCCTGCCGTCGCCGTCATTGGCCGTATCCACATCGCTTATCATATCGTAGCCGGAGAGAATCCTTGAAAGAGAAATATCTTCATGAGACAATATGCCTGTATCTATAACAGCCACATTTATTGTCGGCGAACCTTTCACTATGTCCCAGGCCAAAGGCAAATTAAGCCCGGCCGGTTCTGAGCCGGAAGAATGATAATGCCATTGCGCCCAGTATTGAGTGTCATTCGGCACAGCCGCTATTCTGGCCTTGTAAACCGGTTCCGCTATCTCAATATCGGGGTCCTTTTTTATCTCCTCCAGGATGGAGTCTATCTGAGATTTTTTTGCCCTGTAAGACAGGCGGTACAGCTCAAAATCTCCGCCTACTTTCCTTTCATAAGACAAAGCTATGCCGCGGCTTTGAAAAGCGGATATTTTTTTGGAAGCTATGGAAAGGTTTTTTTTGACCGCTTTGTCCTTATATTTGACGAGAATTTTATTCGGATGATAGACCGGCTCTTTCCTTGCGGCAAAAGCGGCATTTGAGAGATTGAAAATTAGAGAAAAAACAAGAAAAATCCCGATGTTCCTTTTCATAATTTAAATTATATAATAAGCCGGTCACAAAATTGTTTTTTTTTTGTTAAATGAATATAATGGACTTATGAGTTTTTCTCTTATAATAAACGGCTGCGAAGGAAAAATGGGACGCGAAGTTGCCGCCCAGAGCCGGCTTTTCGCTCAAATAAAGGAAATCATCGGCATTGATAAGGACAATAACCTTTTTTCAAAGACAGACCTGAAATACTCGCACAAGCCCTTGTTGATAGATTTTTCATCTCCTGAAGGCGCACTATCCGCCCTTAAATTCTGCCAAACCAATAAAATCCCTGCGGTAATCGGAACCACCGGCTTTTCGGAAAAACAAAAAAGAGAAATTTTGTCATTCTCAAAAAAAATACCGGTGTTTTTATCCTCAAATATGAGCGCCGCAGTAAATTTGACTTTTCTTGCAGCTGAATTTCTGGCCGGAAATCTTGATTTTGACATTCACATACATGAAACGCATCACACAGCCAAAAAAGACGCGCCGAGCGGCACGGCTTTAACCTTCGCTTCCTTTATTGAAAAGGCCGGGAAAAAAGCGGCTATAACAAGCGCAAGAATAGGAGACATAAAGGGCGAGCATGAAATAGTATTTGCCGGGCCGGGCGAAAAGGTCGTATTGAAGCATTGCGCCTTTGACCGCTCAATATTTGCCGGAGGCGCGATTAAAGCCGGTCTTTGGCTCGCCGGCAAAAAACCGGGGCTTTATAATTTCCAGGACTATTTCAAGGCAAAGATATGATAAAACTAAGTTCCAATCTGAAAAAATTCAAGCCATTTCTGTTTGAAGAGCTTTACAGAAAGGAAAGGGCGGAAAGAGCCAAAGGCAAAAAAGTTATAAGCATGGCTGTAGGCGATCCGGATATACCGACGCATCCGGATATAGTTGAATTTGCTCTTAAAGAGACTCAAGATGCTATAAATCACCGTTATCCCAATACTAAAGGTAATCAGAATTTAAGGGAAGCCGCGGCGCGCTGGCACAAAAGAAGGCACGGCATAGATTTTCATCCGCATGATGAGATTTCGATTTTGATAGGCTCAAAAGAAGGGATAGCGCATTTGCCTTTTGCCGTAATGGAAAAAAAAGACATTTGCCTTATTCCCGACCCGACATATCCAACTTACAGAACAGGCGTTCTTTTGTCAGGCGGAGAGATATATGATGTGCCTTTGAAAGAGGAAAATGGTTTCCTTCCTGACCTGGCCAAAATACCTCAAAAAATAGTAAACAGAACAAGCCTGTTCTTTTTGAATTATCCCAATAATCCGACGGGAGCGGCAGCTGATAAGAATTTCTATAAAGAGCTGGTTAAATGGGCGCTTAAAAATGAAATAGTGATAGCGCTTGACGCCGCCTATTGCGAGATTTACTTTGGAGAGCCGACAAGCAGCATTTTTGAAATTCAAAACGCAAAGAAAGTCGCGGTAGAGTTTTATTCCGCCTCAAAAACATACTGTATGGCCGGCTGGCGCATAGGCTGGGCTGTCGGCAACTCCAAACTTGTCTGCGCTTTAAATCAGCTTAAAGAAAACATAGATTCGGGGCAGTTCAATGCCGTCCAAAACGCTGTAGCCTACGCCCTGGATAATCATGAGAGAGTATCGCCGCCTGTAAGGGAAAAATTCAGGGAAAGGGCCGATTTTTTCTCAAAAGCCCTTATTGAATGCGGCTGGAAAATAGTAAAGCCCGGCGGGTCCTGCTTTATATGGGCAAAAACGCCGGTTAAATGTAAAAGCGAAAAAGCAGCTGTTTTTCTGCTTGAAAACGCCGAGGTTCTCGCCGCGCCCGGGGCCGGCTTCGGCAAAAACGGAGAGGGCTATATAAGATTTTCGCTTACTCTGGAAGATGAGCTTCTCAAGCAAGCCGCTGAAAAAATTCAAAATCTGGACTGGAGCAAAATATGACTGCGCAAGAAATCATAATCTGGACTATTCTGTGTTTAATAGCTCTTTTCGTTCTAAGCGTCTATCTCTCGTATAAAAAAAGAGACGCCATATTGAATCCCCCCAACCGCCGCTCGCCTGTAACAACCACGCCGGAAAATTTTCATCTGGCTTATGAAACTGTGTTCTTTAATTCGTCAGACGGCATAGAGCTTAACGGCTGGTTCATACCCTGCTCCAGCGGAGAAAGCTCAAAAACGATAATATTTTGCCACGGCTGGGCGTCAAACAAGGGAGAATTGCTCAAAGATACGCATTTTCTTGCCGAAAAAGGATTTAACCTTTTCTATTTTGATTTCAGGGGCTGCGGGGAAAGCAAGGATGCCGGTATATCCTCAGTCGGCTATCTGGAAACAAGAGATTTGGACGGCGCTTTCAAGTTCATCACAAGCGCGAGGCCCCAGCAGGCCCGGGAAGTTTATCTTTACGGCTGTTCAATGGGAGGATCAGTGGCCGTTTACCATGCCGCTCACAACAGCGAAATAAAGGCTGTTCTTGCCGAAAGCACTTTTTTCTCCTTTGATTCAGTCATAAGAAGATGGAGCTGGAAAAGATTGAAAGTTCCCTATTTTCCCCTGGCTGCAATGACCATTTTCTTTGTCAAAAGAAAACTTAAGGTTGATCCCAATCTCTATTCTCCGGCGGCAAATATAGGCAAGATTTCAGTTCCGCTGTTTTTGATAAACGGCGATAATGATGATCTCGTTTCAATACAGGAGGCGCAAAAACTCATTGAGCTTTGCGCTTCGCCGGCAAAAGACCTGTGGATAGTAAAGGGCGCAAGCCATGCCAAATGCCCTGAAACTGCCGGTATTCATTTTGCTGAAAAGGTGACGGAATTTTACTGCTCGGCTGCGCAGCCCGCCGCGGCTAAATGAAAAAAAGCCTTTTTATAATTTCCGGTTTTATATTTCTGCTTACAGGCCTGATAGGCGTATTCATTCCGCTTCTGCCGACCACTCCGTTTCTGCTTCTGGCAATTTTTTGCTGGACAAAAGCAGACGGCAGTCTCAATAAAATTATTCTTGAATCAAAATACCTCGGCCCTTACGTGAAGAATTACCTTGAGGGGCGAAAGACTCCTCTCAAGGTAAAGATAATTTCAATAATTTTTCTGTGGGTCTCTTTAACCGCCGGATTCATAATCTCAGGCAAAGAATGGCTGGCAATTCCGCTTGCCGCTATCGGAATAGGTGTAACCTGGCATATATTGAAAATTTAGCCGCGCGCCTTTAAAAAAACCTTATCAATGCTTGAAATGTCTTATACCTGTCAAAACCATTTTTATCCCAAGCTCTCTGGCCTTGGCTATGACCTGCTCATCTCTTATTGAACCGCCGGGCTGTATTATGGCAGACACCCCTATGGCAGCGGCCTGCTCAATGGCGTCTTCAAAAGGGAAAAAGGCGTCCGAAGCCATAAAAAGCGCCTGCGGTTTGCTATTATTTTTAAGCCATTGGGAATATTTATGGCCCGCCATAAAAACCGAATCCACTCTGGACATCTGGCCCGCGCCTATGCCAACGGTTTGAACCCCGTCGGATAAAACTATGGCATTGGACCTTACATGTTTAACGCAGACAAAAGCGAAGGAAAGGGCTTCTTTTTCGCTTTGAGAAAGCTCGCCTGACACCTCTTTCCACGGCCAGTCAAAAATCTTATCGTCTGCACCGCAATACAAAATCTGATTTCCCAATGACCTGAAGGACGCAAGATTCCTTATGTCCCTTGAAAACTTTATTATCCGCAGATTTTTTTTGGACTTCAGAATTTCAAGCGCCCGCGGCTCAAAATCAAAAGCGGCGACAACTTCCACAAACTTTTTCTCTATGAATCCGGCCGCCTCAACCGGAAGCTTTCCGTTAAAGGCTATTATTCCGCCGAAAGCCGACAGAGGATCGCAGTTAAAAGCTCTTTCAAAGGCCTGGCCGTGATTTTCTCCTATAGCGGCGCCGCAAGGCGTAACATGCTTGAATATTACGCAGGCCGGCCTGTCAAAATCGCATACAGCGCGCATACTTTCGTAAATATCAAGGAGATTGTTGTATGAAAGCTCCTTGCCCCAAAGTTTTTCAAAGGGCAAGGAATCCATTGAGTAAAGAGCGGCTTTCTGATGAGGATTTTCGCCGTATCTGAGATCAAGCTCCTTTTTTGCAGTTTTGGCAAAAATATTTTTTTCGGAAAGTTTTTCGCAAATAGCGCTGTCATAGGCGGCGGTATGCGAGAAAGCCTTAACAGCCATGGCCTTTGAAGTTTCAAGAGATAAAGAGCCCTTTTCTTTAAGCTCGGCAAGCACGGCATTGTAATCAGCCGGGTCGCAGACCGGGCAGCAATCCTGATAATTTTTGGCGGCAGCCCTTAACAGAGAAACGCCGCCTATGTCTATATTTTCTATCAATCTTTCAGACCAGTTTTCTTCGCCGGCGGCAGTTTCAACAAAAGGATAAAGATTAACAGCGGCTATATCTATTGAGGGTATGAGATTGGCGGCCGCCTGCGAAGCGTGCTTTGGATCATTTCTTTTATATAAGAGGCCGGCAAAGATCCTGTTATTAAGCGTTTTCACTCTGCCGTCAAGTATCTCCGGATATGAAGTTAAGGCGTCAACGGCTATCACATCAATGCCGCCGCTTTTGAGCAGATTGTAAGTGCCTCCGGTGGCAATAAGCGTAAACCCCATACCGCAAAGCCCTTTTGCAAATTCCAAAGCGCCTGTTTTATCGCTTAAAGATAAAAGCGCAAAACGCATTCTTTTGCCCTTTTCGTGCGGCAGAATTGATGCTTTTCCATTTTCAACCTTTATAAGCCCTCTGCAAAAAAGCTCGGCTATTTGCGGATATAAATACAGTTCCGTTCTGTTTATTTTTTCAGCCAGCGTTTCCGGAGTTTCGCCGTCTTCAATGAAAACCTGCTGCTGGGCTATTATCGGCCCTTTGTCATATTCCTCATTTACAAGATGAACTGTTACGCCGGAGATCTTAGCGCCGCTTGCTATTACAGCCTGATGAACTTTTTCGCCGTAAAAGCCTTTGCCGCCGAAGGCGGGAAGAAGGGAAGGATGAACATTAAGTATTCTGCCTTCATATTTTCTTACGAATCCGCGGGGAAGTTTTGAAAGAAAACCGGCCAGAAAAACCGCCTCCGCCCCTTTTTCTTCAACGGCTGAAATAAGCGCATTTGAATACTCGGCCTCATTTTTAAAGTCTTTGGAGGAGATTTTGACGACCGGCACGCCTTCGCTTGAAGCCTTTGAGGCGGCGGGGCAATCCCTGTCGGTAACCGCCAGAACAACCTGCGCGGCGCCTGTTTTCCTGAAGCGGCTTATCAAAGCGGCCATATTGCTGCCCCGGCCGGAAGCAAAAATACAAACCTTCATTACGCCTCCCGTAAAGATCAGAATGTTTCCATGCCGACCTGATTTATAACGCTCTGCATTGTCTGGAAATAGCTGTTATTGTCTATCGGCCTGCTTTCATCGCTGGAACCCGAAGAAACGCAATACCATGTGGAGCTTTTCGTCTCAAGAAGCCAGTTCATGCTTATAACTCCCGGCTCGCCTCCCCCCTTATAGCCGGCATATTTGAAGCCGCCGGTTTTAATATCAAGGCCGGGATTAAGCGATAATACGGCGTTCACCTTGGCATTATTTTTTTTCCTGAAATAATCCATAAGACGGCAAATATCTTCGGGCGAAGCGAACCACTCTATAGCATTTATGTAAGAAGCTTTATTGCCGGGATAAACCGATTTAATATCCGGCAGCGGCTTCTTTTCAAGCTCTTTTAAAATTTTCCTGCGGCTTTTCAAATCAGCCAGGGCGTATCTGGCCGCCAGCTGAGGGTCCGACTTGAGCTTGAACATCTCTGATGTTTTCAGAAAGGGCCTGTTCAAATCAACGAACGAATTATGAAAAAGAGAAAGGGAATTTTCAATTTTTTCCCTGCCTATGAAATCTATCAGCATATCCGCGGCGGTATTATCGCTTTCGCTTATCATCGCCTGCGCCAGAGAGAAAACAGTAAAGGGAGAGCCCTCCGGAAAATTTTGAAGCCGCCCGGTAGGCAATGACTTGTCGCGCTCCCTTATCTTTATTATTTTGTCCCACGGCGCATCATTTTCAGCCAGCCAGGCGAGCACATAAAGTTTGAAAGCCGAACCGATAGGCATAGGTTTGGCCTCGTTTTTTGCGTAAATATTATCCTCAAGCCCTGACAATCTCTTTATGAGTATCGCGTTATTTTGATACGGCAATTTCTCAAAAGGCGAGGAGCTTTCAGCCAGAGAAGGCGCATTTTTGAAGGCAGGCCTGAAGAAAAGGCCTGTCACCTTCCATTTGGAGTTTTCCACGGTCACAGTTGCCGGAATTATGAAATCTTTATCGGTGTAAAAAAAGAAATCGGCCGTGAGTCCGCCCTTGTATGAAACCGTGCTTACATTGACGACAGAGCCGTTTTCAGCATGCAATTGCTTGAATATTTCCGTCATTTTGTCCCTGGACACATAGTTAAAGAAGGACTTATCAAAGACATAGTTAAGCTTTTGAGGGTCAGGAGAAATTCTTGACGAAATCTTCCATGCCGCCACTATAAGCTTTTTAAGTTCCGGGCCTTCCTGTTTCTGCTCCTCCTGTGCCTGCTGGCAGTAAAGCGGCAGCGGCAGCAGTAAAAGCGTTAAAAGCGATTTCTTCATAATGAAATACCCCTTATCTCAACTTTTTTGGTTCCTTTCTCTATTTTCCCTATCAAACTGGCCGTTTTATCCTGCTTAAGTATCAGCGGAACCGCTTTTTGAGGCACCACAGCTATCATGCCGATACCCATATTGAAAGTGGCGAACATTTCAGCCGCCTTTATATCAGCCTCATCGGCAAGTTTCTTCATAAGCGGCGGAACTCTCCAGCTTTTTGCATCCAGAACTGCGCTAATCCCGTCTGGAATTATCCTTTCCAGATTGCCTTCTATTCCGCTGCCGGTTATATGCGCCAGTCCGCCTATCTTGAGTTTTTTCTTTGAAAGCGTATCCTTCATTTTTTCTATTTGCCTTACATAAATTCTTGTGGGCGTAAGAAACTGCTTTGAAAATTTCTTCAAAGATGGTTTTTTCTCCATAGCTTTCCTTATGAGAGAATATCCGTTTGAATGAAACCCGGAGGAAGCAAGTCCTATAACAGCGTCTCCCGGCCTTATTGAACTTCCGTCTATTATCTCGCTGTTTTTAACTATGCCTACGGAGAAGCCGCCCAGATCATATTCCCCTTTGGCATAAAAACCCGGCATTTCGGCCGTCTCCCCCCCCAAAAGTATCATACCCGACATTTTACAGCCTTCAAGAATGCCTTTTATTATGCTCTTTGATTTTTCCAGCTCAAGCTTGCCGGTGGCGTAATAATCAAGAAAGAACAGGGGCTTGCCGCCGCATGTTATAAGATCATTTACGCACATAGCCACGAGGTCTATGCCTATGGTATCATGGCGGTTCAATGCAAAGGCAAGCTTAAGTTTGGTTCCCACTCCGTCAGTGCAGGCGACAAGAGAGTAATCGCAGCCGTAATCCTTAAGGCCGTAAAGGCCGGCAAAGCCGCCTATAAGCGGCGATTTCTTTTCTAAAAATTCCGTGAATCTGTCAGACAGCGCGCTGTCAACTCCGGCTTTTTTATAGGAAATCATTGCTTCTCCAGTTTTTTGAATTTTATCGGATTAAAAAGAGCTTTGAGACAAGTATATGTTATTACTTTGAGATTTCCCTGTCAAACGCGGCTGAAGCTGGAAATATTTCCGCCAACAGCATAAGATTTATCCCGGATTTGCCGCTTTAAGGAATAATGTTTTAACAGCCGTAAAAGAGAGCTTAAAAAGGGCTTTGGCAAAATGTTAAAATATAGTCATGAAAGAACCGGCTTTGGCCTATGAATACGGCAAAGGACTTTATCTGAACATAACGAACAAATGTCCCACATCATGCGTATTCTGCATAAAAAGAAAATGGAAAATGTCCTACAGAGGAAATGACCTTAACCTCGGCGCCAGAGAGCCGTCCCTTGAGGAAGTAATTGCACAAATTAAAAATAAATCATCGCAGAAAAGATTTGAGGAGCTTGTTCTTTGCGGCTATGGCGAACCGACTCAAAGATTTGACATCATAAAAAAGCTGGCAGGTTCGGTCAGAAAAGGCGAAATAGAAGGTTTGCCGAAAGACATCAGGATAAGGATAAACACGAACGGACTGGGCAATCTGATAAACGGCTATGACATAACCCCGCAGATGAAAGGCCTCATAAATTCACTTCATATAAGCCTTAATTCGCATAAGCCGGAAAACTGGAAAAAACTGATGAGGCCTATGCCCCAATATGAGAAAGAAGGTTTTGACAGCGTAATTAGCTTTATAATCTCAGCCCGCTCTCATGTAGATGAGGTTGTTATTAGCGCCGTAAAGGGTTTGGAGCCGGATATTGAAGGATTGAAAAAATTTGCCGAAAAAATTAATGTGCCGCTGAGATTGCGCCCGGAGCTTGAAAATGAGAATTGAAAGAAAGGATTTGCTTATAGCGCTGGCAGCCGCGCTTTTTATTTTCGTATCCGTGCCGGGAGTTATATTCAACTCGGCCATAAAAAAATATCTCGGTTTTCTAAATATCTGGTCACAAAAACCGATAACCTCCGTAAGACATCATAACGGGCAAATCCCCCCTGCAAGGTCATATACTTTCAGGGCTGACATTAAAGAGCCGGAACTCAAGGTGATATCATTTTCACTGAAAACCAAAAAAGCCGGAGAGATATTTATAGCAGGAGATTTTAACAAGTGGAAGAAAAACGATATAAAACTTTCCAGGAAGGAAAACGGCGCGAGCGAAACCATGATAGCGCTGGCGCCCGGAAAGTATAGATATGTTTTTTACATAGAAGGAGAAAAAGTCCTTGATCCTTACAATCCGTCAGTAGCTGAATTTGAAGGAGAAAAGGTCTCCATCATAGAGGTTAAATGAAAGTATTTTTCACCCTTCTTTTAATTGCCTCTTTGAGCCATGCCAAAGACGCCGCATTTCTCTGGCTGCCGCCGAGAGAGGCGGACTTTTCAGTATTTTCCTCTTCACTTCCGGCTTCATTTCGGCTTACAATAGCCTGCGAGCCGGAGAAATGCCGGCCGATTGAAAAGCTTATCTCAGGCGGAAATTTTGAGCAAGCGGCCGTGCCGCCGGGGCTGCCTTTTGTCTCAATTTCATATTTCCCCTCGTCGGTTGACATAGATTATTTTAAAACGATGAATGACAATCCCTATATTTTCGCTTCGCTTATAAATGAAGTAAAAAAACAGCTTGAAGCGGCCGGGCCTGTTTACGGTTTTTTAACGCCCTATGGAGACTTGAATATCTCTGAACTTTCGCTTTATAAAGCTCTTGGCTATTCATGGGCTGCAGCTGCCGGACACAGGGAAAAAAATGATTGCGTTTTTGATTATCAGGGGCTTAAGATACCTTCTTTTGAAGTTTATTCTTCCACACAGCAAGTATTCTCTTCTTCATGCCCTTTTTTTATCATAGACGATTCAGCTTATTCGGCTGACTATTCTTCGCAAACAATACTTTCTCTTTTATCGTCTCAGGATTTGAATCTTCTTACGGTAAGCGGGGCGATAGCCTTATCAACCGCAGCTGCCTTAAGCGATACCGATATATCATTTTATCCGTGGGTAGGATACAAAGATTATCTGAGCCAGGAAAATATGTATGCATATCTGAAAACTCTTTCTCTGGTCAAAAAGGATATTTCAGTTTTCATAAACTCAAATCCCAAAAAAGAAAAAGAGCTTCTGGGGCAATATCTTGAAGCCGAAAAACTTATTAAAGACTTAAAGAACTGCAGCGATATTTCCCAGCTTGAAGAGGAAGCGTCATCAGCTCTGGCCGCCGTTTATCAGCTTATGGGCAGGCCGGCCCCCGATTTCGTTTATAAACCCTTCTTTGAGAAAAAAGAGGAAAAAAATTACGATATTTCGCAGAAGGAGAACTCCATAATTTTTTCCGCGCTCAATCCGGCCTTGTCAATATCTGAATTTTCGGTAAGCAGACAAGATAAGGGACTTTTATTCTCTTTGAAAGCCTCCACTTCCTCAAGGATTGAGGATTTGGCCGTTTATCTGGATATAAACTCCGCTGTCGGCGCAGGCAATGTTTCTCTTTTAAATTCTGTGAAAGCAAAGCTTTATGTCAAGAACGCCTGGGATTACGCTTTGGCTTTTGAAAAAGACAGCGTTATTCTTTACAGTTATTCGTTCTATTCGCTAAAAAAAATCAAAACATACAGGCTTAATAGAAATAACGGCGAAATGCAATTTCTGATTCCAAAAGGCGATATACCTCAAAATTTTGAAAAATGGAAATATGCCGTTATCAACTCCTCCAATGGTACGATAATTGACGGCATTTACAAAGAACTGGACAAGGGCTTCGTTTATCCCGTATAGAGATTGAAGTCAATATAGGCCTTAAGGTCCTCCATTTTTAGACTTAGGACATTAGACATACGTTTCATACGATACTATAATTTTACAGATGAAAAAATTCAGACTGCTGATTGCCTCGCTTCTTTTGATGCCGGTCCTTGCTTTCTCCGGCCAGGCGGCAAGCCAGTTGTCGGGTTTTGGATATCCATCTTTCGAAATACCTCAGCCTCAAGCTCCCTATAAAGACGCCTCGCAGATAACGGGACTTCCGCTTTATTCCTTCTCCAGAGAAGGGATGATTTCATCTTATCTTAAAGCGGCTATAGACTCTTCCCGGTATTCAGTGGACATAGCGATATACGGCATAAGCGACTCACAGCTGGCGCAGGCGGTAATAGAGGCGAAACAAAGAGGCGTCAAGGTCAGAATGATAGTGAATCAGGCGCATCTTTTTGCAGCAAAAGTTGATCCGTCCCTTCAGGCCCTTATAGACGCAAAAGTTGAGATAAGAACTCTCAAAGGCGGCGGAAGATACGGCATAATGCACAATAAACTTGCGATTTTCGATTCAAGGATACTATTCGGCGGCTCTTTCAACTGGACATTAAAGGCCAATAATTCAAATTTTGAAAATGCAATCTTTTCGGCAGACTCAAAGTATATATCCGGTTATAAGGCATATTTTGAATGGATGTGGTCATATGCCAGGCCTTATGAACAGGGGCCTATGAGCGACTATGATGTTTCCAATCTTAAATTCATTCCGTCCGACAATTCTCCATCGGTTTCCTTTAATTCAATAAGATTGCCGTCCTACGCTTTCTCGCCAAACGGCGGCATAAAAGAAACCATAATAAAAGCCATAGATGCAGCCGGCAAAGAGATCAAAGTCGCCATTTTCAGTTTTTATGACGAGAAAATCTATGATGCGCTTAAGCGCGCAGCTTTAAGAGGAGTTAAAGTTAAAATGGTGGCGGACAGGGTCCAGTCCAGCCAGAGCGACATAGTAAAGAAAATGTATTTAGAGGGCTATGACTTCAGATGGTCAGCCGGGTTTTCCGGCGGCGTTATGCACAATAAGTTTATTGTACTGGATTCCAAGCTTCTTATAAGCGGCTCTTTCAATTTTTCAGACAGCGCCCAGTATTACAATTTTGAGAATATATTTATAACCGACAAAAGTTCATATACGTCGGCCTTTGAGCAGGAATTTGACTATATATATTCCCAGGCCAGAAAGCCGTCCCAGGAAGAAATAGACTCAATAAATTCATTTTCCTCAGACAGCAGATTTGAGTCTTTCTGAGGCAAAGCCCGCCTATTTGCTATAATTTTACTGATGGTACATGATATAACTAGGATTCTCTGCCAGGCCATTACTCAGTCGGATATTTCATATTTCATTACCGACAAAGACGGCAAAATCATTTTCGCAAATTCCGCCTTTGAAAAAAACACCGGCTATTCCTCAAAGGAAATCGAGGGAAAAACTCCTTCTTTGATAAAAAGCGGAAAACATAACAGCGAATTTTACCAAAATCTCTGGAACACCATAAAAACCGGCAGTAAATTTAAAAGCCGCATAATAAACAAAAAGAAGAATGGTCAGCTCTATACCGTTATGCTGAGCATACAGCCTGTCAGAATAGATGGCGAGGTTAGATATTATATAGGCAGAGAGGAAGACATTGAAGGGCTGATGCAGCTTGAATCCAAGCTGATAGAATCGCAGAAAATGGAATCTCTGGCCACAATGACAGGCGAGCTGGCTCATAATTTCAACAATTTGCTTACGGTCATAATAGGCTCCATGGAGCTTATTTCCGAAGAATTAAAAGAAGATTCTCCGACAAAAAAGCTTTCTGTTGAGCTTTTGAAAAGCGCAAAAGAACAGGCCAAAACCATAAAACAGCTTATGATCTTTGCGAGAAAACAAAACTCTTCAGAAATAAAAGAAGCGGACATAAATGAAACTCTAAGGGATCTTCTGCCCTTGATACAATCGCAGGTAGGATCCAAAATAAGGGTCTTTTTCATTCCTTCCGGCACCATCTATAAAGCGCGTATAGACGAAAATCAGATCAAGCAGGCAGTACTTAATCTGACTTCAAATTCAAAAGACGCCATAGACGGCACAGGAGAAATAAATATTCTGACCTACACGATCAATAATCAGACAGAAGAAAAAGAGCCCTACCACACAGGAAATTTTTCAGTTATAGAGGTGCAGGATAATGGCTCAGGAATACCGGAATCGGCCATAGAACATATATTTGAGCCTTTTTATACCACAAAACAGAAGGGCAAAGGCACGGGACTGGGTCTTTCAAGCGTTTACGGTATAGTAAAAAATCACGGCGGCTATGTTTATGCCTCAAATCTTAAGCCCAAAGGCGCATCCTTCAAAATCTATCTTCCGTCAGCAAAATAATTTTTTTCCGCAGCGCTTTTAACTTTCTCTTTTACCAAAGCCGAATTTATCTTTGAGCCATTGCTGCATATCATCCATATAAGAATATGTAACAGGCGTCATAAGAAGAGTTATGAGAAGCGAAAGAGACTGACCGCCTATTATGACCCAGGCCATGGAACGCCTCATATTCGCGCCGGGGCCTGTGCCGAAAGCTGTCGGCAGCATGGCAAAGATGAGAGTAAGAGTCGTCATAAGTATGGGCCTGAGCCTTGTCCTGTTGGCCTCTATCATTGCCTCATACCTCGGCTTGCCTTCAGCCCGCAGGGTATTCGTATAGTCAACCTGAAGTATGGAGTTTTTCTTTACTATGCCGAAAAGCATAAACATGCCCATAAGAGAAAATATAGTCAGGTTGGAGCCGGTTAAAAACAGCGATATTATCGCAAAAGGCAAAGTTAGAGGCAAAACCACTATGATTGAAACTGGATAAACAAAACTTTCAAACTGAGCCGCCAGCACTATATATACGAACAAAAAGGCAAGTATAAAAGACATAATGAAACTCTTAAGCATTCTTCCAAATTCCTTGGCCTTGCCTGTCGGCTGAGCCTTATACTGAGGCGGAAATTTCAGAGAGGCGAAGGAAGATTGGCATATATTCAGCAGCTTGCTTAAAGAGGCCTCTTTTTCCAGATTGGCATAGATTGATATCTTTCTTTGCCTGTTATAACGGTCTATTTGCGTAGGCCCCATGCCCTCTTCAAGTTTAGCCACGCTGTCAAGACGGACAACGCGTCCCTGTGCGGCCGGCACCATAAGAGCCTTTACCACTTCGGGGCTGTTTCTATAATTTTTGTCTGCCCTTACCCTTACCTGATACAAGTCGTCTCCTTCCTTGTACTTGGTTATATTTTCAGCCCCGCCTACCATAGTCCTAAGCGAAGTGGCTATATCTTCCGGCTTCACCCCGAGTTTTGCCGCCTTTTCCCTGTCTATGATGACTCTGTACTCGGGTTTGGCATAGGTAAAACTTGTGTCTAAATCCACAGCGCCCCTGATATTTTTGAGTTTTCCCAAAATCTCGGAAGAGGCATATTGAAGCTTGTCCAGTTCCGGTCCGGTTATCACATATTCCATGTCATAATTTTTCATCCCGCTTATGCTGCCCTGACCGCCTATTATCACCGAGGTTCTGAGCGTATTATATTTCTCGAGCATTTTTCTGGCTGAAGCCATCACCGCCGAAAGGGGAACGCTTCTTTCAGAAGCAGGAGTCAACTCAAAGAACAGAGAGGACTGATTTGAGGCATTTACATTTCCCTGGCCTGAACCGACAAGGACAAGACTTTCCTTTACATAAGGGATTCTTTTCATCTCCTTTTCTATCTGGAAGGACACATTCTTCATCATTTCTATATTTGTGCCCTCAGGAGCTGTTATATTAACCTGAAACATTCCGGTATCGTCCTGCGGCAAAAAGTCTTTTCCTATGAGAAAAAGCAGAGGAAACATTGAAGCTATGACAAGAAAAGCAAAAAGCACCATTTTTTTCCTGTTGGATAAGGCCCATTCCAGCACAATCACATATCTGTCGGCAATGTACTTATTAAGTTTGTCAACAAACTGCTGAAATTTTGTTGAACCGTGGGCTTTTTTCAAAAAAATGGATGAAAGCATCGGAGTTATTGTTAAAGCCACAAAAGTGCTTATGGCGACTGCATAGGCTATGGACAGGCCGTAGCTGTTTATGAATCTGCCCACCATTCCGGACATATAGGCCAGGGGCACAAAGATGGCCAGAAGCGAAATTGAAATGGCTATAACGGCAAAGCCTATTTCGGCGGAACCTGAAATAGCCGCCTCATAAGGACTCTTGCCGTATTTTTCCATATGCCTGTGTATATTTTCTATCATAACGACAGCATCGTCTATGACAAGGCCGACAGCTATCATAAGGCCGAGAAGCGTCATATTGTTCAGTGTAAACCCGCTCTTATCCATAAGAGCAAAGGCGCCTATTAAAGAAACTGGTATGGCCACTGATGATATTATGGTGGAACGCCAGTCGCCTATAAAAAGCAGTATTATCAGAGAGGCCAAAATTGAGCCCAATACCAAGTGTTCATAAACGGCATGCACTGAACCTTTTATAAAAATGCTTTGATCGCCTATAACCTTTACTTCCACATCCTTGGGCAAAGTTTTTTTAAGTTCAGAAAGCCTTTCCTTGACCTTGTCTATAACCTCAACCGTATTGGTCCCTGACTGTTTTCTGACCGTAAGCGTTATTGCCGGCACGCCGTTGAGATAGGAAACGCTCTGAATTTCCTCTCCTGTATCTTCAACTTTGGCTATATCCGAAATTTTAATCTGGGCGCCGTTTGCTGAAGCAACTACTATATCTTCAAAATCCTTTGGAGAAGTTATTCTGCCGAGAGTTCTCAAAACGAAATCCTTGTCCTTTTGCTCAACTTTGCCGCCCGGTATTTCCACATTATGCTGGGTGAGAGCGTCTTTGACCTGTTTTATGGAAATATTGAGCGCCTGAAGTTTTAAAGGATTTACAAGTATATGTATTTCCCTTTCCCTTCCGCCTATCAAATCTATGGCGCCTACTCCGTTGACGGTTTCTATATTTTCCTTTATCTGTTTTTTGACTATGTTGGTGAATTCAATTATGTTCCTTCTTGAAGCGGCCGCTATACTCATAACCGGCATACTGCCGAAGTCAACCTTGCTTATAACCGGCTGATCGGTGCCCTGAGGCAGCTGGCTTAATACGGAGTTTACCTTGTCTCTGATTTCCTGAGCGGCCACATCCGGGTCTTTTTCAAGCTCAAATTTTATCATTACAACCGAAAGGCCCTCATAGCTTGTGGAACTTAAATCCTCTATGCCGCTTACAGTATTTACCGCTTCCTCTATTATCTTTGTAACTGACGATTCAATTTCCTCGGGGCTGGCGCCTCTCAGAGATGTTTGAACCGTGACAAAAGGGAACTCTATGTTGGGGTAAAGGTCAACGCCCAGTCTTGCAAAGGCAAATAAGCCGAGAACAACTATGGCCACGGAAGTCATTGAAGTGAAAACCGGCCTTTTCACTGAAAATTCTATTATTTTCATATTTTCCTTCCAGAGATGCTTCAGTTATCCTGCGCCAGAGATATCTTTGCCTTGTCATAAATGCCGTAAAGTCCGACAGTGACAATTTTATCTTTCGGCGAAATATTTTTGACCTGCGCATACTGAGAATCGCTAAGTCCCAAAGAAGCCTTTATTTCCCTTACTGAATGGCCTGTTTCATCCACAGCGTATATATAGGGAATATTGTCCTTGTAGACTATGGCGGAAAGCGGCACAGCCAGCACATTTTTGGCTTCATTGACTGAAATTCTTGCCTCGCAGAACATTCCTGATTTAAGATAAGAACCGCTGTTATCCGCCACAGCCTCAACAAGAGCGGTTTTTGAAACTCTGTCCACCACAGGACTTATTTTTTCTATAACTGCGTAAAAAACTTTTTCAGGCCAGGCCTCAACCCTGAAACTGACTTTCTGGCCGAGACGGACATTTGAAAGATATTTCTCCGGCACATCCATTTGTATTCTGACCTTTTTCTGATTTACCACAAGAGCTATCGGCGTCTGAACCGTTATATCAGCTCCAGGGTCCTGGTATATTCTGCCTATGACTCCATCCAGCGTGGAAGGTATCGGAGCCGGTTCATAAACGACGCCCACCTCATCTTTCTTAACATAAGCTATAGCCTGATCTTTTGCGACGGCATCGCCTTCCCTAAGGACGTTTTCAACCAATTTTCCGTTAATTCTTGAATATATAGTCGCTTCTTCCATAGCCTTAACTGCGGCGCCAAGGACTATCTCATTTGAAATAGTTCTTAAAGAAGGATTTTCCGCTTTTACAAAGAAAACGTCCTTCTCAATAGCGGCAAAAGCCTCGGCTTCCCTGTTTTTACAGGAAGTAAAAGAAAGAGCCAAAAGCACCGCACCCAAAAGAATAAATTTTTTATTTTCCATAAAGTCCTCCAAAAATCTTAATCGCCAAGCTCCCATTCAAGCCGGGCCAGATTACTGCAATAATCATGTTCAGCCTGAGCCCAGAGAGTTTCAGCCCTATTTAAGGCCAAAGCTGTATCATTAAGGTCAAGCTGTCCGGCAAGGCCGTTTCTGAATCTGCTTTCCATCGCCTCAAGCGCCTTCCTGGCCGTTGAAACGGAAGTTTTCTGCGAGTCCATTCTTTTTTTAGCTTCCTCTAAATCCAGAATAGCGCTTTTAAGATCTATCTTTATCTTTCTTTTCAAGTCGTCAAGATTTCTCTGAGCAACTGTTACTCCGCCTTCGGCCTGCTTTATTCTCGCAGATACTGAAAAACCGCTGAAAATCGGCATATTGAATTTTATGCCCGCTACGGCGCTCCATGAACGCATGGATGAAGAAGGAAACCCCGAATCGCTTTGGCCTGAGAAAGATTTGGAGGCAAAACCGTAAAGGTTAGGCCAATGTCCGGCCTTTTCCAGACGCAGCTGCTTTTTAGCCAGCTCAAGATTTAAAGAAGCCAGTCTGTAATCTGAACGTTTTTTAAGCGCCGCGGCATAAAGCTGATCATAGTCAGGAACTGTAAATTCCCCGCAAAAAGGGCCCGAGGAAAGCTCTATTTTCTCGTCAGGGTCCAGACCTATTATATTTTTCAAAGCGAGCAGACCTTGATTATAGGCATTTTCAGCTTTTATAAGACTCGGCTCATTATTTGAAACCTCAACTTCCTGCCTCATAACTTCCAAATCGCTTTTCAATCCTTTTGAAAACTGCTCCTTTATAGTAGCCAGATGCTGTCTGGATATTTCCAAAGTCTCTTTCTGTATTTCAGCCATTTCTCTCATCAAGGCGACGGAGTAATATGTTTGTTTCACGGTTCTTTTTATGGTTCTTTTTGAAGAAAGCAGATTTTCCTTTGCCGAATCGGCATAAATTTCCGCCATTTCTATGCCCGTGCCTACTTTTCCGCCAGCCCAAAGCACCTGATTCAAATCCAGACTGGCAGAATAAGCATTGTCCATTCCTATCTCTATTTTGTTACCGCCGAAAAAAAGAGACTGTTTTTCTATATTTCTTGTATATGAAGCGGAAAGCGAAAGCGAGGGATAAACTCCGCCCCAATATTCACGTATTCTTTGCTGATATATTCTCTGATTTTCAACAGCATTAAGAACTGACACATTTTTGCTCATTGCGGTTTCAACCGCTTCTTCAACGCTAAGCTGCGCAAAGGAAAATGAAGATAAGAAAGGAATCAAAATGACAAACAACATATACTTCATATTCCTTATTCCGGCGGCGGCTATAGCTGACAATTTTTTAAGTAAATCCGGGCCTATTGAATTTTTAGCCAATCTCGTTTCAAGTATCTGATAAGACAAAAGCGCCGATATCATATGGATTATGTATTCAAGGTCATTTTTCCTGATTTTCCCTGCCTCAACCATGGCTGACAGCTTTTCTCTCACCTTTTGCCTGTTTTTTTCTCTCATCTGCATGGCATGTTTTCTTATAGGGCTTGATTCAGGGGCATCCATTATTTTCATAATGCATTTTACGACATCTGGATTTGAATTTAAAAAATCATGATGCTTTTTCAATACTGCATAAATAATATCTTGCGGATTTTCACATTTATCGGAGTCAAACTCCAGATCTTCCAGTTCTCTTGCTTTGCAGGAAAAAACCTGTTTTATAAGATCTTCCTTATCCTTGAAGTAATAGTAAATCATCGGCTTGGTAACTGAGAGATTGGCCGCTATCTCGCGCATTGAAACGGCTTCAACGCCTTTCTCCCCCATGAGCCTTACGGCTTCCTTCAAAATGTCTTCCTTTGAAATTTTTATTTTTCTCATAATTTACCTACCGGCAAGTAAATTATAACTTAAAAAAGCCGGCACTGTCAAGCTTGGTTTTTTGTAAACGAAAAACGCGGGTTAAAATCTGGAGCTTTTAAGCAGATTAAAAAGCTTAATATACTCGCCGGCGGATTTATTCCATGAGTAATCGCCTTTCATCGCATTTCTGACAGCGCTGTTCCAAAGCTCTCTGGATGAGTAAAGAGATATTATACGGCCAAGAATACTTGACATATTCTCCGCATTGGGGAAGGCCATGGAAAAGCCGTTTGAGGCGGTAAAATTATCTTTGTCATAAAAGACTGTATCCCTCAGCCCGCCGGTGGCATTAACAACCGGCAAAGCGCCGTATCTCATTGATATCATCTGGCTTAAGCCGCAGGGCTCAAACCTTGAAGGCATAAGAAAAATATCGCAAGACGCGTAGATCTTATGCGCCATTTCCTCGTCAAATGAGTTTATGAAAGCGGCCCTGCCCGGATTTTTTTCGGCAAGATCTTTCAAAGCCTCCGTAATTGCCGGCTCGCCTACTCCCAGAAATACGAATTGCATTTTATCCAGAAAAGCCGGCGCGGATTGGGCGATTATATCCACGCCCTTTTGCCAGTCCAGTCTTGAAACGCAGCCGGCCAGAACGGCGTTTTTATCCTCTTTAAGTCCCAGTTCTTTTTGCAATGATTTTTTGCAATGCGGCTTGCCGCGCCAGAAGGTCTTGTGATCATATCCTCTGTAGATAAAGGTATCAGTGGCCGGGTCCCATATTTCGGTGTCTATGCCGTTTAGTATGCCGAAAAGCTTTTCGCTTCTGCTTTTAAGCACGCCTTCAAGCCCCTTACCGAAGTCCGCGCCTGATTGAATTTCAAGGGCATAGGTCGGGCTGACCGTCGTAACAAAATCGGCAAAGATTATCCCCGCCTTCATAAAATTTATTCCGCCGTAAAACTCAAGCTTGTCAGGTGTAAAATCCATCCACCCGAAACCGGCCTTTACGAAGGTCTCTCTCGGAAACATGCCCTGATAGGCGATATTATGTATTGTAAATACAGTCCCGGTTTTAGCAAAAAAAGCGTCTATCAAATACAGCGTTTTCAAATAGGCGGGAATTAAAGCGGTCTGCCAGTCATGACAATGTATTATGTCGGGCTTAAAGCCCAGGAATTTCGCGCCTTCAAGAACAGCCCTGGAAAAGAAAATAAATCTTTCATCATTGTCCTGATAATCGCCGTGCGGACCCCTGTAAAGTCCCGGCCTGTCAAAATATTTTTGATTCTCAACAAAATAAACCTTAACCTTGCCCCATTGCGCCAGATAAAGAGAAGCTTTCTCAAGCCTGCCGGAGACGGGGACAAGATAGCTTCCGGGCACGGCCTTAAATGAAAAAGCGCCGCCGCCGGTATTTCTGTATTTAGGCAGAAAAAGAACAAGTTCGTCAACATTTTCGCAGCCGGAAAAAAACCTTGAAAGAGCCCCTGTCACGTCGGCAAGGCCTCCCGTTTTACAAAATGGAAAAGCTTCTGAAGCCGCCTGAAGAATTTTCATCTTTCCTCCCTGTCAGGATTAAAAATTTTTCCCTTTCTCAGAATATCTGCCGCAGTTTCCGGCTTGAGAGAATTTATATGAAAGCCGCTGCCCCATTCAAATCCGGCCATATTGGCAAGTTTGGGCAAAATCTCTATATGCCAGTGATAATGCCTGTAATCGCCCTTCGGCGAGCTGTGAATTATCATATTGTAGGAAAGGTCTTTTACGCTTTTTTTCAGTTTTGAAAAAACATTCTTCACGGCAGCCGCCAGAGAATAGAAATCATTATTCCCTGCTTCAAATTCCGGCTGATGTTTTTTAGGCATAATCCACACTTCAAAAAAGAATCTGCTGGCAAAAGGGCAGAAGGCGGCATAGGAACTATTTTCATAGACCAGCCTTTCCTTAAGTTTCATCTCATTTTTTAAAGTTTCGCAAAAAAGGCATTTTCTGTTCTTCTTATAGAAAGCGGCAGATTTTTGAAGCTCGTTTTCAGCTGTAACAGGCACGAGCGGAAGGCCTATGATCTGCGAATGAGGGTGTCTGAGGCTGGCGCCGGCATTTCTTCCCACATTTTTGAAAACCATGGCGTATTTTATGTTCTTTTCCTTTTTCATCCCGGCGCATCTCTGAGCGCAAATCTCAAATATTTTGCCGATTCTTTCAGTAGAAAATTTTTCCATGCTTGAATTATGCTCGGGCGTTTCAATGAGCACATCATGCAGGCCGTAGCCGCCGGCATACTCATAAAGACCATTTGACGGTTTGATGAAATTTTCGATTGAAGTCAAAGCCGGATATCTGTTGGGAACCAGCCTTATCTGCCAGTTCTTTTTTGACGGCCAGCTTAATATTTCAGGCGGCGTCTCTTCTTCGCGCCCGCGGCAAAACGGGCATTTAATGCCTTTTTTCTCATAATCATTCGGCCGGCCCATTCTTTTGTCCGAGAATATTACCCAGCCGTTGCCGAAAGCATCTTTTCTTATCTCAGGCATTATTTTCCTTCTTGAGAATTTTCAGTTTGTGAATCTTCTTCCTTCTGCTCAACCGCGGCAGTTTGCGGGGCCTGAGACTGAACTTCAGTTTCAGGATCTTTTTTCAACTCACCGGCCGCTTCCTCAAAAAGCGACGGGGTCTGCTCTTCCTGTTTTGGGCCCGCCATTATTTCATTGACTCTGTCAACGCTTTCCTTTGAAATCATATTTTCAAGATGAGGCAGGTCGGCCAGCGAGTTAAGGCCGAACTGTCTCAGGAATTCTTCCGTAGTTCCGAAAAGTATCGGTCTGCCTATGGTCTCAGCCCTGCCGAGAACCGTTATCAGCTTTCTTTCCAGCAAAGTGTCAAGCGGCCCCATAACGTCAACACCTCTTATTCTCTCTATCTGAGCCCTTGTCACCGGCTGTTTATAGGCAATTATACAAAGCGTTTCCAGAGCCGCATTTGAAAGCCGCATGGTAAGCCTTGTCTGATAAAGTTTTCTCACCCAGAGACTATACTCGCTTCTCGTGGCCATTTGCCAGCCGCCGGCGACTTTCATAATACAAAGCGCGCGGTTTTCAATATCATAGGAGTGTTTGATCTTCTCCAGTATTTCTTCCATATGCTTGACATTCTTGACTTCGCATATCTTGGCCATTCTTTCGGTTTTTATCGGCTCATCCGTTATGAACAAAAGAGTTTCAACGGCTTTTATCAATTCATTTTCTTCCATAGTGTTCTCCGATTAATTTTCCGGCTCTTTTCTGGCGTAAATTCTCACTTCCTTGAAAGCATCATCTTGAGAAACAATTATCTTTCTCTGCTTTATAAGCTCAAGCATGGCCAGAAAGCAGGTTATTATCGCAAGTTTTTTAGTCTCATTTTCAAAAACCTCGTCAAGAAGAACCCATTCTTTCGCGGCGAGAAGATTCATTATTTTTTCCATCCTGCTTTCTATAGGAAAATCCTCTCCGCTTATCTCTTTTCTATCCGGCAGTTTTTCAAAAGCCCTTTTAACCGCCTCTATTATGGCCGCAAATTCGGCGTCCAGAACTTTATCCTCCACGCTGAAAACCGGGGAGCCTCTGTAAAAAACGTCTCTATACTTGACAAAACGCTCTTCCAGAACCTTGGAAGCGGTCTTAAATTTCTGATACTCTTCAAGCTGCTGTATGAGCCCGGCTCTGGGGTCCTGCCCTTCCTCGCCTTCCTCCGGACTCGGCTGTTTAGGCAAAAGCATCTTCGCCTTTATCTGCATAAGAGTTGAAGCCATGACAAGGAATTCCCCAGCTACTTCCAGATTAAGCTCTTTCATCACTTCCAGATAGGAAAGATATTCGCTTGTTATTTCCGATATCTTTATGTCGTATATATCCATGTTGTTTTTTTTGACCAGATACAGAAGCAGGTCAAGAGGCCCTTCAAAAACCTCAAGATGTATGTCCATCATATTCATATAAGTTTGGCCTCCGCCGAAGCTTTTTTCATGGTTTCTTCGGCCTTTTCGCATGCCTTTTCGGCTCCTTCTTTCAGCACTTTTTCAACATAAGCGAAATCCGAGCAGTATCTTGAAATTTTCTCAGACATATCCTTCATTGAAGGATTCATCAGTTCATAAAGATGTTTTTTGCAGGCTCCGCATCCTATGGCGCCTTCCCTGCACTCTCTCTCTCTGACCGAAAAATTATTATTGTAAAGCTTATGAAAAGCGAACACGACGCAGCCGTCTGGATTGCCCTTGTCATTTGCTTTAAGTTTTGAGGGGTCCGTGAACATCTTCTTTATCTTGCCTTCCAGCGCCGCATCGCAGTCTGAAAGCTCTATGGTATTGCCGTAGGATTTTGACATTTTCCTTTTATCAAGGCCGGGGACGAAGGGAGAAGAGGTAAAAAGAGGCTGAGGCTCAACAAATACCTTGCATTTGAATATATGGTTAAAGCGCCTGGCTATTTCCCTTGTCAGCTCCAGATGCGGCAGCTGGTCTTTGCCTATGGGAACATGCGAGGCGCCGTAAAGCAGTATATCAGCCGCCTGTAAGACTGGATAGCCAAGAAAGCCGTAATTGCTCAGCTCGGAATTCAGGGCCATATTTTCCTCGGCAGTGAAGCCGTGCGATGAAGCCACAGCATCCATGGCGCCTTCGCTCTTTTTCATCTTGTCTTCCTGGCCTTTGTATTTTTGCCTATAAAGCTCCGTCAATTGCTCCTTAAAAGTCGGATTTCTCAAAAGCCAGGATATCGGCGTTATCATTCCAAGCATCAGATAAAGCTCGCTGTGCGCTTTTACATGGGATTGTCTGAAAATGACGCATTTTTCCGGATTTAAGCCCGCGGCCAGCCAGTCGGCGGCCAGTTTAAGAGTATTTTCATTTACGGGTGTTTTTTCAAAAGCTGTGGTGAGGGCATGCCAGTCGGCGGCAAAGAAATAGCATTCGCAGTTTTCCTGAAGCTCAAGATAATTTTTTAAGGCGCCCCAGTAATTGCCCAAATGAAGGCGTCCCGTGGGGCGCATACCTGACACTATTGTTCTTTTTTCCATGTTATACCGCCAGTCCGGCAAGAGCCATCAATTTTAAAACTAAACCCATAGGATAAACGATAAAAAGCTTGAACAGGCCTGTCAGAGCCATGAATATTATGATGTAAAAGCCGTAGGGTATATGCCTTTCATAGACCTGAAGCGCCTTATAAGGCAGAAGCCCCATAAGTATCTGGCTGCCGTCAAGAGGATATATGGGGATGAGGTTAAAGAAAGCCAAAGCGATGTTTATATACACCATAAAAGTCAGAAGATGGTAAAAAGGGACAAAAAAGGCAAGACCAAAAAGGCCTGAGATATAAAAAAGCTTAAGGACAGCCGCGCTTAGAAAGGCAAGAGCGAAGTTGGAAGCCGGGCCGCTGGCAGCCACAAAAACCATATCATATCTTGGATCTCTCATCCTGTATGGATTTACCGGCACCGGCTTGGCCCAGCCTATGAAAGGCATATGTGAAAAGTATGCCAGAGCCGGCAAAATTATGGTGCCGACCGGGTCTATATGCGGTATGGGATTAAGCGTGAGACGGCCGGAGAGATATGCCGTATCATCGCCCCTTTTATAAGCCGTATAACCATGCATAAATTCGTGAATTATGATGGAAAAAAACAAGGCGGGTATTTGTAAAATCCACTCCATAAGCATAAATTATATTATTTATTTGATTTGACTTCCAAATGGTTAAGAAATCAAAGCATCTTGAATAGAGAGACGGTGGAAGTTTTGCCCTTCAGGCCTGTATCGGCAAGAAAAACAAATCTTTCTCTGAAGGTTTTTTCGATTACCGCATTGAGAAAGTCCCGGCTTGCAATCACATCGCAGGCAAAGTCTTTCGTTTTTCCCTCTATTCTGGCCGCAACATTTACAGTATCGCCTATGAAGGTATATTCAAGCCTTGAGGGCGTGCCGACATTTCCGGCTACAAGAGTGCCTGCATGCAGGCCTATGCCGAAGGCGACATCAAAGGGATACTTTTTAAGCGAATTGAATTTTTTAAGAGCTTCCCGCATTGCAATTGAACAATTAACCGCCGCATCGGCGTAATTTTCGCAGCCCAGAGTCGGCGAGAATACGCACATTATCCCGTCTCCCATAAACTTGCTGACTATGCCCCTGTTTTCTATTACCGGCGGAGTTATGTATGAAAAATAATCGTTCAGGAAAGCCACCAGGTCCCTGGGAGACATTTTTTCGCTTATACCGGTGAAGTTTCTTATATCGCAAAACATCACGGCCGATTTTATTTCGTCACCGCCGAGGTTTACCTTGCCTTTTTTTACAAGCTCTCTGGCTATTTCTATTGACAGATATTTTCCGAATGTGGAATAAAGGTATTCTCTTTCCTTAAGGCCTTCAAGCATAAAATTAAAGCCGGCTTTTATTTTTCCTATCTCATCATTGAAATAAACCCTGGTCCTTGCCTCATAATCCCCGTTAGAAGCCCTTTTCATTTTCTCGGCGAGAATATCAAGTGGTTTTTGCAGGCCGTGGAATATGCTGGTAAGTCCGGTAAACAGAAACATTATGAAAAACAAAACGGCGGAATTTATATCTCCGCTGTACTTGGCAAGAGGAACATCCGCCTTAAGCGCCAAAAAAAGCATAATAAAAGGCAGGACAGCGCAGGAAATTACAAGAGCCATAAGCTTATAAAAAAAAGGCACAGTTTTTCCCATTCTCGGCAGGTAAAGCTCGTTCTTGTCATAAAGCTGAAGCATCAGGTCATCTATTCTGTAAAGAGTTGAATCCACATAGGGAAGTATGAATCCAAGCTGAACGATAAAGGAAAACAAAACGGCCGGAAACATGGTTTTCCAGAATGATAATCCCGCCGCATCAAAGCGAAGCCAGTAAAAAAACTCAAACAAAAAAAGGGATAAGACATAAAAGTAGATGAAAGAGAAATTGATATTTTCTATTTTTTTTCTCAATCTCAGTTTCAGGCTCTCATCAGGGTTTTTCAAGTATTTCCTGAAATCAGAAAACCACACATAGGCGGCTATAGCCATGAAAGGAACGGCTCCAAAGGCCGCCCCTCCGGCTTTGCCGATAAGTATTTCAAGATTTTCACCAGAAAGGCCTGTGTAACCGGAAAAGGTTATCAAAAAAAATTTTGAGAAACTCTCGTTTATTGCATAAACCAGGAAAAGCAGAAAACCGATGCCGTAAAGCTTTTGCAGCTGCTTTTTGGCTTTTTCATTGAGAATAATTTCATTGTCTTTCATATAAAACAAAACTGCGCCCATCGAGAATCGAACTCGAATCTACGGCTTCGCAGGCCGGCGCTCTATCCATTGAGCTATGGGCGCGGTCAAAACTCTTACTTCTCCGCCATGAACGGATACTTATAGTCGCAGGGCGGAACAAAGTTTTCCTTAACAGCCCTTGGAGAAGTCCATCTTATGAGGTTGAGATAGCTTCCGGCCTTGTCATTTGTGCCGCTGGCTCTGGCGCCGCCGAAAGGCTGCTGACCCACCACAGCGCCTGTGGGTTTGTCATTGATGTAGAAGTTTCCGGCTGAATTCTCAAGGGCGTCCATGGCCTTTATTATAGCCGTCCTGTCCTGCGAGAAAATCGCTCCGGTCAGGGCATAAGGCGAGGTTGCATCGCAAATCTCCAGCGTTTCCTCAAACTTGGAATCTTTGTAGATATAGACGGTTATCACAGGGCCGAATATTTCCTCGCGCATGGTCTTAAAATCAGGCTTCATGGCCTCTATGAGAGTGGGTTCTATGAAATAGCCCTGGGAATCATCGCATTTGCCGCCGGCCAAGATTTTTGCGTCGGAAGAAGAAGCGGCATAGTCTATGTAATTCTTTATGTTCTGGTAGGCGGACTTGTCTATCACGGCGTTCACAAAATTGCTGAAATCTTCAGCCGGTCCCATTTTGAGGCCTTTGATCTGGCTTATGAGCTCGTCCTTTATCTCTTTCCATACGCTTTCAGGTATATAAGCCCTTGAAGCAGCAGAACATTTCTGGCCCTGATATTCAAAAGCTCCTCTGACTATGGCTGTTATAAGCGCCTTCCTGTCAGCTGAAGGATGGGCGAAAATAAAATCTTTGCCGCCTGTTTCGCCGACTATTCTCGGATAGCCTTTATAGTTGTCGAGATTTTTAACTATTGTAGACCACATGCCGTTGAACACCCCTGTTGAGCCGGTAAAATGAAGCCCCATAAAATCGGGGCTGTTCAGGGCTGGATTGCCGACATCTCCGCCTGAGCCGGGAACCATATTTATGACCCCATCAGGAAGGCCGGCCGCCTGCCAGAGCTTCATAAGGAAATAAGCCGAATAAACGGCGGTTGAAGCCGGTTTCCACAGCACCGTATTGCCCATTATGGCCGGCGAAGTCGGCAAATTGCCGGCTATTGAAGTGAAGTTAAACGGAGTGACTGCAAAGACGAAGCCTTCAAGAGGCCTGTAATCCATATAGTTCCATGTCGGCCTGGGAGAATAAGGCTGATTTGAATAGATTTGCTGAGCAAAATAAGTGTTAAAACGGTAAAAATCCACAAGTTCGCAGGCGGAATCTATTTCGGCCTGAAAGGGATTCTTGGACTGGCCGAGCATTGTGGCCGCATTCAGCGTTTGTCTCATAGGCCCGGCAAGAAGCTCAGCGGCTTTAAGGAAAATGGCCGCTCTTTGCTCAAAAGGCATTTTCGCCCATATCTTTTTCGCCTTTTTGCTTTCTTCAATGGCCATCTCCACCTCTTTGGCCGAAGCTCTGTGATATCTGCCTATTACTTTTTTGTTTTCATGCGGAATAACTATATCGGAGGTTTTTCCAGTTCTTATTTCCTTGCCTCCTATAAAAAGCGGTATATCTATTACCTGGGCTCTGAGCTCCTCTATTTTATCTTTTAGCTCCTTTCTCTCAGGCGCGCCGGGCGCATAAGAAAGGACCGGCTCATTTTGCGGCGTGGGGACTTGAAGAATTGCGTTCATTTTAACCTCCGAAATTCGGCCATTGGGCCGTAAAATTGTTCAATATAATTATAACAAGTTAGGGGAGATCAAAAAAGCCGAATAATTACTTGTCAGGTTTCAAATGCCCAAAAGTTTCTTCCACCAGGTTTTTTCAACAGCAGGCTCCATCTCCTTCTTTTCCGTCTCCCTGTAAACTGGCAGTGAAAAGGTAAAAACGGCGCCTTTGCCCGGCTCGCTTTGAACGGTTATATTGCCCCCCTGCATTACAACCATGGCCTTGGTTATAGCCAGTCCAAGTCCTGTTCCGCCGGCTTTTTCGCCTGAAGCCGCCTGAACGAACTTATCAAAAATTTTGCCTATCTCCTCTTTTTTGATTCCGCATCCGCTGTCTTTAACGGAAAAGAAAACGAAATTTGACAGGGCGTCTTTCCCTCTGTAAGCGTAAATCTCTATTTTACCGCCTGACGGAGTAAATTTCAATGAATTGGACAGCAAATTTATTACGATCTGTTCCGACCTTCTCTTATCGCAATATACAGCCGGCAAATTCTCCTCAAATGAGACTGATATAGGCACCTGTTTTGACTGAGACCAGGCCCTCATGGACTCCGAAGCGCCTTTTATTATTTCTTCCGGCCTGTTTTCCATAAGGCTGAAAGTCATTTTCCCGGATTGAAGCTTGGAAAAATCAAGTATGTCGCTTATTATGGAATTAAGCCTTTCAGAATTTCTTATGGCCGTTTTTATCATATTATCCACTGAAGGCGCCAAACTTTCTCTTGAAACAAGGTCCAGAGCCATTTTGATGGATGTAAGCGGGGATCGAAGTTCATGCGTCATAGTTGATATAAAGTCATCCTTGAGTTTGTCCAATTCCTGAAGCTTTGCTATATCCGTAGGCAGAGAGATGGTACCTACTATTTTGCCGTCCTCGTTCTTTATTAAAGCGGTTGAATTTTTTATCGTCTTTGACAGATCTTCCTTGCCTTTAATGCTCACATTCTGTTCAACCTTTCTGTCCTCGGGACTTTTAAGCTCATTTGCTATGTTCACTATCTGGCTTTCAAGGTTTGCCACATCAAGTATCTTTTTGCCGGCAATCTCACTTAAAGGCCTGCCTGTTATCGCCTGTGCCTGAGGATTCATCATTATCACATGGCCGTCCTTGTCAACCGTCAATATGCCGTTTGCTATATTGGTTATTACGGCCTGCGTTCTCTCATAGTCGTTTTCAAGTCTTGTTTTTTCTTTTCTTATTTTTTCAACCGCCTGATTTATCCTTGTCTCAACCTCGCTTCTGAATTTTTCAAACAGAGCATCTATTATCATTTTTTGCTGGGCAGGGTCTTCGGTAAGTTTTGAAACTATTGTTCTTAAGCTTTCTTCAAAATTTTTTCCGCTTATATCTTTTGAGATATCAGCAGTATTTACGCCAGACTCTTGTGGTTTTGAGCCGGGAGCATCTTTTGACGCCTTCACATAAAGGGACTTTATCAGCCTTATTTTTTCTATCTCAAAAGTTTTAAGGAATTCCTCGGCGCTTGATTTATGCGAAATTATTTTTGGAAAAGCCACCAGCTCCTTTTGTGAAACTTCGGGAGAGAAAACTATGCTGTCGCAAGCCGTTTTTTTATAGATATTTGCGAGGGAATTCGGCACTCTGTCCGCGCTTAAAAGCTGCACTCCGTTAAAAAGAAGCCGCCCCTGCTCCAGAGTAAAAACCAGCTCGTTTATTCCTTCGCTTTGAGCGACTGACTCTATATATTTTTTGGACTCAGCGGAAGCTTCAATGACCTGCGGATGCCCGCTTGAATAAAGATTGCTTTGAACAATAAGCCTTGTAAAGCTTTTCAAAAAATTTATAAGTTCGGCTCTTGTTTTTTCGTTCATAGTCTTTCTATATTTGCGCTTTTGAAGCCTCTAAGTCCGTTTCTTGCGTCAAAGATGAGCCGGGCTTTTTTGACAAGGGTTGGATAATCAAAGCTCGAATGATTTGTAACGATAAGCACGCAATCATAGCGCTCAAGGTTCTTGAAACCTGCGTCCAGATATTTTTTGCCGGCCGCCTTCAATTGCTTTATGTAGGGGTCATGGTAGAAGACCTTCGCCTTATGTTTGGCTAAAAGGGCAATAATATCCAGCGCGGGGGACTCTCTTTCATCGGAAATGTCCGGCTTATAAGCCGCTCCCAGCACAAGTATCTTAGCGCCTTTTAGCGTTTTGTTTCTTTCTCCTAGGAGCCGGTAAAGTCTATTAACTATGTATTCGGGCATGGCTGAATTTATAGCGCCGGCCAGCTCTATGAAGCGCGGCTCAAAATTAAGGGTTTTCATCTTCCAGCCGAGATAATGGGGGTCAAGAGGTATGCAGTGTCCGCCTATACCGGGGCCTGGATAAAAAGGCATAAAACCGAAGGGCTTTGTCTTTGCGGCCTCTATTATCTCCCAGATATCAAGATTAAGTCTTTCGCACATTAAGGCCATTTCATTTATCATCGCGATATTTACGGCCCTGAAAGTATTTTCCAGAAGCTTTACGGTCTCCGCCGCCTCGCATGATGACACCGTAACGACTTTTTCCGCCGCTATGGAATAAAGTTTTGAAGCAAGCATAGAGGATTTACTGTCTATGCCGCCGACTATCTTCGGGGTATTTCTTATACCGTACTTTTTATTGCCCGGATCCACTCTTTCGGGCGAAAAGGCGAGCCAGAAATCTTTCCCGGCCTTAAGGCCGCTTTGCTCAAGGATCGGACGGACAAGCTCGGTAGTTGTGCCCGGATAGGTGGTGCTTTCAAGAATTATGAGCATGCCCTTTTTTATGTTTCTAGATAGGGTTCTGCAGGCAGAAACGATATAGGAGACATCAGGGTCTTTGCTTTTCCTTAAGGGAGTGGGCACGCAAATTATAACAGCATCGGCTTTTTTGAGAGCCGAGAAATCGCTGAAAGCCTTTATTTTCCCCTTTTTGACTAGGGGCGCCAATCTATCGCTTTTTATGTCTATGACATAGGATTGTCCGCTGTTTACAGAGCGGACTTTTTTTTCATCAGTTTCAAAAGCGTTTACCTCGATGCCGTTTTCGGCAAATTCTACGCCGAGCGGCATTCCGACATAGCCGAATCCTATAATAGCCACCCTGATATTTTTCTGATAGATCTTCTTTTCAAGTTCCTGTGTCTTCATAGCATTAATTATATATTTTTTACGGACAAAATAAGCTGTAAAAGCCGGCTTTTTATTATAATATTTCAATGCCTCAATTTTCCCTTAACGCCGACCTGAAATATCTCAAAGGAGTAGGTCCTGCGAGAGCCGCGCTTTTGTCTTATCTTGGATTAAAAACAGCAAGAGATTTACTCCGCTATCTGCCTTCAAAATGGAAAGACAGGAGAGGCTTGAATGAACCTCTGCCGCATTATGTCGAAAAAGAGTCTGTTTTCAAAGGGAAAGTCATATCTGCCTGTCAGGTCTATACCTCCTCTGCCGTGCTTGTTTTCAAGGCGCTGCTCAAAGGCGACAAAGGCGAAGCTGAAGCGATTTTTTTCAGAAAAAAAAAAGGCAGATTTGATCCCCTGATACCCTTAAAAAAAGATTTCACACCTGAAAAAGAATTCTGGCTTATGGGTGAACCTGAACCTGATTTTCTCAAAACCAGGATAAAGGTATCGGAATATTATCCGGCTGACAAAGAAAATATTTTTCTGCATGCCGGCTCAATTATTCCTGTGTATCCGTCCACTCAAAAGCTGAGCCAGAAATTTCTCAGAGAGCTTGCCTTCAGGGTGATAAGCGATTATTTGCCTCTTGAATGCGAATTTTTGCCGCAAGAAATCTTGATAAAAAGAGGATTCCTGCCGGCGCAAGAATCCATAAAAAACATACATTTTCCGCCCTCCCTCAACGCTCTTGAAAAAGCCAGAGAAAGGGCCGTTTATGAGGAATTTTTCCTCATGCTTTGCGCCTGGGGCATAAAAAGAGCTCAAACGCGGGTTTCAGACAAGGGCCGTATTTACGAAGTTAAAAAAAATCTGCTTTCCCCGTTCAAAAACAGGCTCGGATTTGAATTTACGGCCTCTCAAAAAAAAGCGATAAATGAGATTTTTTCAGATATGCGCTCAAGCGCGCCGATGTCTAGGCTTTTACAGGGAGATGTCGGCTGCGGCAAGACTGTGGTAGCTTTAAGCGCGGCCCTGCTGGCCTGCGAAAACGGCCATCAAACCGCCTTTATGGCGCCGACTGAAATTCTGGCAAGACAGCATTATGAAACCATATCCGCATTTTTGAGCGGACTCAATGTTAGGATTGCGCTTTTGACCTCTTCCATAAAACCGTCCGAACGCGAATTAATAAAAAAACAGGCGCAGGCGGGCGAGATAGACATTCTCATAGGCACTCATTCTCTGATAGAAAGGGAAATTCTGTTCGAATCTCTGGGGCTTGTTATAATTGATGAGCAGCATAAATTCGGCGTAAGACAAAGAGCCGCCTTGAGAGGAAAGGGCTTTAATGCTGATATGCTGATAATGACAGCCACTCCGATACCAAGGACCATGGCTTTGTCATTGTACGGAGACCTTGATATCTCCATAATAAATGAGATGCCTCCCGGAAGAAAGCCGGTAAAGACATATACGGCATCCAGAAGAGAAGCTTTTGAAATGCTTGAAAAGGAAATAAAAGCCGGCGGGCAGGCCTATGTAGTGCATCCGGCTATAGAGGAAAATGCGGCCGAAATAAGGTCTGTCAAAAAAGAATTTGAGTTTTTTTTAAAAGCTTATCCGCAAATAAAAGCCGCTATGGTATACGGCACGATGAAATATTCGCAAAAAGAAGAAGTAATGAGGAAATTTGCCGCCAAAGAGATAAAAGTTCTTTTTGCCACGCAGGTCGTTGAGGTCGGCATAGACGTTAAAAGCGCGACTATGATGATAATACAAAATGCGGAAAGATTCGGACTCGCCTCGCTGCATCAATTGAGGGGACGAGTGGGCAGAGGCGAAAGAGAATCGGTATGTATAGCCGTAAGCGAAAACCCCGGACCTTTGGCGTCTGAAAGGCTTAAGGCCTTCTGCCGCTTTTTAGACGGCTTTTCCCTGAGCCGGCAGGATGCCATGCTCAGAGGCCACGGCGAAATTTTCGGCGTGAGACAGCATGGAGATATTGAATTTGTTATAGCGGACATATACTCAGACAGAGATATTCTTATGAAGGCATATGAGGATAAACAGGAATTGATGCAAAATGACCCTCTGCTTAAAAATCAGGAAAATGCGCTTTTAAGAAAAAAAATGCTGGAAATGTACGGGGACAAGCTGAAACTTATAGAAGCGGGCTGATTTGTCACAACAACCATTTCAAAAAATTACAAGGCAAAAAAAAATCCAGCGTCGCACGGCTTAGCATTGTGTCTTGGGGACTATGCTTTGGGGTTTGGGGGTTAGGGGGGCAGCACATGCAACGCTGGATAAATCTTTCTGTTTTTAGAGAGCCTCGCTACAGTTATATTCTACAAACAATAACTCAAAAAAAACTCAATTTTATTTCAAAAATTAGAGTTTCTCTTTCTCTATTTTTCTTCTGAATATCTTGACTATTTTGGCGGCTTTTTTGATTGACTTGTCTATTATTTTGAGGCCATTTTTTTCGTCGACATCTTCCTTTATGGACTCGCCTATAAGAGAAGTGTATCCCGACATAACCGCCAGCGTATTGTTTATATCATGGGAAAGATCGCTTGTTATTTTTTTAATTTTCTCTCTGGCTTTCATCAAAGCCAGCTCGCTTTCTATCTTTTTTATACGGCTTATATCCCGGCCGATGGCAAGCACATACTTTACCCGCCCGGTTTCGTCTTTTATCGGAGCCTTCACCACATTGACAGTTCTGCCCCTCCATTCATAGACTGCATTTATGGTCTGGCCTTCAAGAACCTTTTTTTCATCCTCTCTTATCTTGCCGGCAAGCTCTTTTCCAAACAGGTCATAATCAGTGCGGCCTATCATCTCTTTCCTTGACTTTTTCATAAAATGTGAACAGGCCTTATTTGCCCCTACGTAAAAGCCTCCAGCATTTTTTATATATATCATATCCGGAGCTATTTCATATATTTTGTGGAGTATTTCTTTCTGGGAGGCTATTTTACCGAAAAGCTCCCTTTCCCTGCCAGAATCTCTTATACTGCCTATTATCTTGTAAGGTTTCCCGTTTTTGAAAATCACCGAAGATTTCTGGTCGGCGTAAAAAAAAGAGCCGTCTTTTTTCATTATCCTGTATTTAAGTATATCCCTGGTTTTACCGCTTTTAACGGCGCTGTTAAAGGCCTTCATAACATAGGGCAAATCCTCTTTATGCGTAAACTCAAACATATTATGGCCTATCACATCGCTTTCCTCATAACCGTAGCTTTTGTACCTCCTGTTCATATATTCTATTTTCCCGGACATATCTGCCATATAGATTATATCTCTGGCATTTTCAACTATCTGCCTCAAATTTTCATTCTGATCTTCAATTCTTTTGAGATTAAGCAGATTATAAACTATCATGGCATAAAAGCCGGCCATAACAGACATAAAATTCAATTCTTTTTTGCCGTAACCGCCTTTCCTGTCGGCTACGGCCAAAACGCCCACTGTATTGTTTTTTATGACCGCCGGGACAGCCAGAAAGCTTTTCATCCTTATGTGGCCTTCAGGCAGTTTTCTTTCTCCCATATCAGAGGGCAAATCGTTTGAGATAAAAGGCTTTTTGCTTTTTATGGCAATGCCGTAGACCGTATCAAAATTCTTGAAAACTATCTGCCTGTTTTCAACTCTGCACTCACTGATGACATTTTTGGATAAGGTTGGAACTATAAGATAGCCGGTTTTATCATCCAAATAGCCGGCAAAACCGTACATACTCTGCGTTTCCTTCTTTATTATTCTCAGAACTTTCTCTGATATTTTGAAAAAATCAGGGTCTTTGTCCGTAAGGTAGGAAAAAATAAGTTTTTTAAGAGATTTCTGATAATGGCATTCTCTCATATTTCCAGTATATATCCGTGGCCGCTTACTTTTTTCAGGCTTTCTTTCAAGCCCAGTTTTTTTCTAAGGCTTGAAATATGCTGTTCTATGGTATGAGGGCCTGAAGAAACTATTTTTTCATAGCCCCAGACAGCATCCATAATTTTTTCCGAAGGCACTATTTTCCCTTTCTCCTTTACAAGTATAAGGATCAGATCAAACTCCTTTCTCGTAAGTTTGATCTCTTTTTTGCCGCAGAAAAGTTTTCTTGAGTCAAGGTCAAGGCTGAATTTCCCTGCCGATATCAAATTTTTTCCTTCATTCCTTTCAGGATAAGCTCTTTTGATCAAATTCTTTATCTTGGCGGCCAAAACCTGCATTGAAAAAGGCTTAACAAGATAATCATCGCTGCCCTTGTGATAGCCCTCTATCATATCAAGTTCTGAAATCCTTTTACCTGACATCATAATTACCGGAGTTCTTGAAAATTTAGGATTTTCCCTGATTATCTTTATAAAATCAAAACCGCTTAGGCCGGGCATTTCTATGTCGGTGATTATAATGTCCGGAGAAATTTTGGAAATTGCCGACAGGGCCGCTTTTACATTTGGAAAACCGTATACGGAAAATCCGGCCGTTAAGAGGTACCTCTTAAGCATATCCAGGAAGTCTTTGTCATCGTCGGCTATAAGAACTTTGAAACTCATAAGCCCCCTTATATACCTCCCCCCCAAATACAAAGACAATATACAAATTTTATCCCGCTATGGCAATATTTGATTCAGCGATATCTCTTATTGTATACTTGATGTATGCTTGAGGGTGAAATAGTAATAGACAAAGATGAAAAGCTTGAAGCGATGACCGGCGCCATAAATAGGCTGGCTCATGACTACAATAATTTTCTCGCCGCCGTGGAAGGATATACGGAACTTATTTTAAGAGAAACTCCGTCAGCGTCACAGACGGCTTCGGACTTGGGCGAAATAAAGACGGTTTGCGACAAAATGGCTGCCTTGAACAAGAAATTGCTTTCCTTTGCAAGAAGAAAAAGTCCGCTAACTGAAGAAATAAACCTCTGCGAACTGATAGATCAAAATGCCTCTTACTTTTCAAAAAAGTGCCAGAATCATATTTTCAAGGTCAGTAAAAATGACGTATTTTTAAAGGGCAGTTCCGATCAGATAACGGAACTGATATCTCATTTGCTTGAAAATGCCTGTTTATTTTCACCTGAAAAATCGGAAATAGAGCTTGGATGCTCCTATGAAGGAAAGAATCCGTTTTTATTTGTAAGGGACCATGGTCCCGGTTTTCCAGACAACCCGGTTCGTTTTTTCTATCCCTATGAAACAACAAAAAGCGAAAGGTTGGGACTGGGTCTGAGCTGCGCTTACGGCATAGCCATGCGACATAAAGCCTTTTTCAGGATAATAAAAACCAGCGAGCATAATGAAATAAGGACGGTTTTTGAGGCGGATAATGGCTAAAATACTTGTTATAGATGATGACGGAATAGTCAGAGACGCTCTCAAAGCTTTTCTTACAAGAAGCGGTCACAGCGTTTCCTGCGCAGCAGACGGCTTAAACGGGCTCACCCTTTTTAAAAACTCCAAGTTTGATATAGCCATCTTGGACAGGGAAATGCCTAACTTGACCGGCTCGCAGGTTCTCGCCAAGATAAAGGATATATCCAAAGCCACCCCCGTAATAATACTTACAGGCTACGATTCCAGCGAAGATGCCGCCGAATATATCAAAGCGGGGGCCGCTTCTTTTATCTCAAAGGCTATGGGCCTTGAACCGCTTCTGGAAGAAATTGAAAATTTTGTATCCTCTCCTCAAAGCGGCGTCGGCAAAAACCTGGGAAAGGATTCAGAAAGACGCGAAAAGCCGAAAATCCTGATAGCTGACGACGAAGAGCCTGTGAGAAATATGCTTTCAAGATTCGCCGTTTCAGCAGGTTTTGAGCCTATTGCTGCCGCAAACGGCCTTGAAGCCGTTGAAATATTCAAAAAAGAAAAGCCGGATATTGTATTGCTTGATATTTATATGCCTGTTAAAAACGGCATAGAGGCGCTTGAGGAAATTATTTCATTTGATTCAAAAGCGGCCGTTATGATGATAACCGGAAACGATGAACAGGAACTGGCTAGAATATGCCTTAAAAAAGGCGCCTTTGATTATATTTCAAAACCGATAAATCTTAAAAATCTTGAAATTTCCGTTAAGACGAGAATGGCGATAAGTGATTAAGACGGTCAAATCTTGTATAATCTTATTTGTGCTATGAAGAAGGAAATGACAACACAGCTGAGACATTTGACCGCCAAAATAAATGTGCTCGGCTATATAATAGCCAATACAAAGAATAAGAATCTGGTAAAAAAGAAACTTTCTGATATGAGCAAGATGCTTGAAGAGGCGAAAAAAATAGCGGCCGCTCTCGAGCG
The DNA here is from genome assembly GCA_029267355.1 of Elusimicrobiota bacterium. Classification (GTDB taxonomy): domain Bacteria; phylum Elusimicrobiota; class Elusimicrobia; order Elusimicrobiales; family UBA9959; genus JAAYVI01. The sequence goes on from JAJUJA010000005.1 coordinate 50,174, forward strand.
GTGTAACTGAATTAACTTGTTTATATCAAAAGCGCTGGCTATAATTTACTGGGAGGCAAGGGTATGAGCAGCAGGGTGTTGATAGTAGAAGATGATGCCGAGCTTTGCCAGCTTGTGGCTGAAGCCTTCAAGATTGAAGGTTTTGAAACTCTAACAGCCACTTCAATAGAAAAGGCGCTTGATGTGCTTTCCCGCCACAAAATAGATTTGATATTCGCCGATATAGTTATAAGTGACAAGAAGAGCACAGACTATATAAAACATGTTTTGGATAAAAACAAGGATTTGAATATAATTTTCACGTCTGCTCATTATGAGCTGGTAAAGAAGGAAAATCTTGCGCCTGAAGAGAGGGTAACAGCGGTCTCAAAACCTTACGATATAGAGGAAGTTATCAAAAAAGCCAAAAAAATCCTTGATTCAAGGCAATAGCGGCTTACTTTCTATCAAGATAACCGCTTATCATTCTCTTTACATCTTCAAACTTGTAGGGCTTGGGCATGGCGGCGTCAAAGCCTTTTGACATATAATCGCCCAGACCCTGTTCGCTGTATCCGCTTGAAACAATGGTGTAAATTTCAGGTTTTATCTGTTTAAGCTTTGCATTGACGGCATATCCGTCAATATCTCCCTTCAATGTAAGGTCCACAAAGGCAATATCTACCTTATCATTGGAAACGATTGTTTCCGCTTCATACGACTTTTTTGCAATAAAACAGTCATGGCCCAAGGATTTTATTATCCGAGAAAGAGATTTCAATACAATTTCCTCATCATCAAGTATTAATATATTCAGTTTTCTAAAAGAGGCGCTTTGGGCAGTTTCTTTTGCTTCATTAAAGGTCTCGCTCAATGCTGGAATATAGATTATAAACTCGCTTCCTTTTCCTTTTTCAGATTTAACCTCTATATAGCCCGAATGTTTCACTATGACCCCGTAGGCAATATAAAGCCCCAGACCGCTTCCGGTTTTTTTGGTCGTAAAATAAGGATCGAATATTCTCTTGATATTCTCGCTGTCTATGCCGCAGCCGTTATCCCTTATTGAAATTTTTACATAATTTCCCCTGGTCATATTGCTTTTATCTTGTGCAGAAACGATGTAATTTTGGACTTTTATATCTATCCTTGGATTTGAAACACCGGCCAGCGCCTGAGAGGCGTTTATAAGCATATTTGAAATGACCTGAGTTATCTGTCCTCTGTCTATTTCAAAGGCTGAAAGATTTTCATCTATTTCAATTTTAGTTTTGACCGAGCCTATGCCTCTTGAAAGAAAATTAAAGGTGTCTCTGAGAAATTTGGTTGAATCTGTTTTTTGTCTTAAAGGTTTATAGCCCTTGGCAAGAAACATAAGCTGGGAAGCTAGAGATTTGGCTGAATCCGCTGCCTTTATGGAATCTTCCACTATATCCCTATTCTCGCCTGAAACCCTTTCAGCCAGCAGAGAAAGATTTGCAGTTACAGCGCTTAAGAGATTGTTGAAATCATGGCCTATGCCTCCTGCCAAAGTGCCAAGAGACTCAAGCCTCATAGCATTTGTCATGTCTTGCCTTATTTTTTCCTCTTTTTCCTTTAACTTCTGATTTTCCAGTATGGTATAAACCCTGTCCGCCATATGAGAAGCTATTTTTGAGATAAGGGATATGTCCTTATCGCTGTAACCTTCTTTTTTGCCGGCCAGCAAAATCACGCCGTAAACGATTGAACCATAAGATAATGGTATGGAGACAGCGCTGTCTATTTTTATATGTCCGGCAGGGGCATTACCCGGTCCATTTAATATGTTTATCTTTCCTTCCTTCAAAGATTTGGCCCACAAAGAAGAAGAATTTTTCACCATTGAATGGACTATAGAATCGCCGAGATTGCAGTCGCCGTAGACATTCTCTGTCATTACCCTGGCGACTAAATTCTGATTTTCATCCAGAAACCCCAAAAAACCGTATTTGCTGTAAGTCAAAGATAAAAGCATATCCAAAAGCTTCGGGAAAACGTCTTCACTTTTGTTTTTTATGAATATGGCATCAACCTGCGAGGTTATCAATATGGCTTTGGTATAGGAGTTTATATCTTCATTATACTTGGTCTCAGCCGTTATGTCTCTTACCGCTGCCTGAACGGCTGTCAGCTTATTATTCTCGTCGTATATAGGCGAAAATGTCCTTTCTGTCCATATCACCGTGCCGTCTTTTTTTATCCAGCGAAGCCTCAATGAGGCTTTAAATAAATCACCCGATTTTAAAAAATCATAAAGCTTCGGCCTGTCTTCCTCATGAACCAGTCTTTCTATGACTTCGCCGCCTGCTTCATAAAGCTCCTGTTTTGTATATCCGGTGAGATCATAAGCCATATCATTTACATACTCTATTTTTTTTGAAGGCAGGCTCATTACATAAACGCCGAAAGGCATACGCTCAAAAAAATCTTTATATCTATTTTTTTCAAAGTCCAGACTCCTGATTAATCTGTGATTTTCCTCCACAATGGCAACTGCTTTGGATAAAATATGAAGTCTCTCTTTTTTTATCCTTTCATCTTTAAAGAAAAAGCATAAAACCCCAAATTTTACGCCATCCTTCTTTACAAGAATCCCGTAATATTTCCCGGCGCCTTCTATCAGTGTCTCATTTTGATTAAGATCCTGTTCCAACTCATCAAGATTGCTGTCATAGAGCTTTTTGCAAGGAGTGCCTTCAGCCTCAAAATCTTTCGGGAAAGAAGCCGGAACGCCGATTGAAAAAATTGTTTTTATCTTGCCGTTCTCTATCGCATTGTAGAAACAGGCCAGAGCGCCGGAAATTTCATAAGCGGTATTGAGAAGATTTTTCAAATTTTTTTCATAATCCCTGCTTAGAGAGAGGAAAGCTTCATTTATTCTCCTTATATCATGCTGGTATTCGCTTCTGAATGTTATATCATCGCCTATACTTAAAACATACTCGATCTCTCCTTTTTCATTTTTAAGCGAATGATTATGCCAGAGTATTAATTTTTTATCGCCATTCCTGCATAGTATGTGGTTTATATCGGTTTTCTCTTCTTTTCCGGATATTATTTCATTAAAAAGAATATCAACTTTTTCCTCTGCCAAAGTGAATAATTCCAGGAATTTTTTACCTTTTACGAATTCATCATAGCCGGTTAAATCAAGGAAAGCGCGGTTTACATAAGAAATTTCGCCATTCGTATTTAATATGACGCAGATAAAACTGCCGTTATCGAAAAAATCCTTCTGGTTCAGATTGATTAAATCAATATGTCTTTTTTCCAGTTCCATAGTTCCTTGGTTATTTTATTAATTCAGCAGCCGGCATTTCAAACAGAAAGCCTTTTTCATTGCTCATAACAATATTTTTACCGTTAAAAGCAATGCCTTCCGCCTGTCCCAAATTTATTTTCTTTTTATAAAACTTGCCTTTAAAAAAATTTCCGTCCTTTTTTTCAAAAATCCAGAGATAATCGTATGTCAGAACGGCGAGATATTTGCCGTCTTCGCTTACAGAAGCGTCGGTGACCATACCGTCAAAATCAAATGTATCATAAATTTCGGCTGTATTATCTTCATTGGATTTAAGATTTTCAAAAACATATATCTTTGCAGGCCCCTTGCCGCGATTTTTGGATATTGAAAAAAGTTTTCCGCCGTCAGCATAGCAGGCCTCGCTGTCAAAATTCATCTCATCCTGAGCCGGCGGCCATTGTTTTTGATCCGAATAATGAAATGAATATTTGGCTATAATGCCCGTTTCATCATTAAGGTAAGGGTTGGGCTCTCTCAACTTGTAAAAAGCCAAATCGCTTCTGTAATTGTAATTATTGCCGGCGTCAAAAATATACATATAGCCGCTGCCGTCAAGAGTCAGACACTCCCAGTCCCTGTTATAAGCTTCGTTTATCTTGAGGCCTTTATACTCCTTAAGCCAGAACGGTTTTATAACTTCCCCCTTTTCGTTTAAACCGAAAATCCTTGCGCTGTCGCCCGAATCATTCAAAGTCCAAAAAACGCCTTTATACTGGCGGCTTAATTCAAGAGTGGAACCTTCATCCACCAGAGGAGAATTTATTTTGGCAAACGGTTTAAGCGAGTAATCCTTGTCTGCGGCTGATAGCAAAGAAAAAAACAAAAACTGCAGCATTAAAGCATATCTCATTTTTTCTCCCTTAAAGCAAGGCGCCTGGCGGCGGCCATGCCCGATATTTTCCCTGACCATTGAAGAAAAGAAATTTTTTTCATTATCTCTCCGCAGCGAGCCGGCTCAAAACCGGCAGAATAGAGATATGAAAAATCAATAAAGAGAGGCTTAAGGTTTCTTTTGTAAAGCGCCCTGTATATCTTTTTCTGTAAAGGTGAAGGGCTGACAGGATTCCTCCTTAAGTCAAATGGCTTTAGTTCATATAAAGCGCGCTTTTTATCTTCACCCGGCAGATTGAGAGAAGATATAAAATCAAGAGGAGAAGGAAAGCAAGCGGCAAAAAAAACAAGCCGTTCAAAACCGGGCTTGAAAGAATCTATTTTCTTTTCAATCCTTGCAAAAGGCCATGCCTCATCCAAAGCGCCCCAGTCTTTTAAAAGTTTCAAGGCGGAAAAAGACTTTTTTTCGCCCAGTATTTTCAGCAGCTCATTTCTTTTTCTTTCCTGAGACAAAAGGGAGATATTCCTGTTTTTAACGGCTTTCTTCAGGGCCTTAAATGTGGTCTGCTCAAGTTTAAGGGAAAATCTCGCGCAAAACCTTGCGGCCCTGAAAATTCTGGTCGGATCATCCGTAAAGCTTCTTAAGTAAAGTATTCTAAGCCGCCTTTTTATCAAATCGCCGCAGCCGCCATAAGGGTCCTCAAGCTTATATTTGTCTTCTTCATTTAAAGACAAAGCCATGGCATTTATCGTAAAGTCTCTTCTTTTAAGGTCCTGCTTCAATGTGCCGGCTTTTGAAACTGACGGCAGCACTGCCGGTTTTGGATAAGTCTCTTTTCTGAATGACGCAAAATCCAGTCTCTTGCCTTTAAGCAGAACTCTCGCCGTCAAAAATTTATCAAAACTCTCAAGCTTGCCTCCAAGATGCTGCGCCGCCTTTGAGGCGGAAAAAAGATGATTACGGTCAAACAAAAAATCCAAGTCCCCGCATTTTATCCCCAAAATCCAGTCCCTTACGCAGCCGCCCACCAGATATTTTTTACCCTTGTGAAAAGATGCGATTTTATTTATCAAAGCCAGATCATTAAGCGGCCTAAGCGTCATTTTTTCAAAACCGATTTTATTTCTTCATTTGAACAGGTTCTCAGAAAATCCCTGAGTTTGCCGAGTCTCTTTAATCTGTCATTTATGGAATAAATTTTTTCGCAGGCCGCAGCCGCCGATTCAATAGAAAAATTTTCCTCATAAGGCATGGAAAAAAGAAAATCCTTTTCTCTGGCGGCGCTTTTCCTTATAGCGGCAAGCTTGTACCCCGCCTCTTTGGCCAGAAATTCCATAACCTCGGTTTCCTCTTCTATATCCCTGTCATTAAGCAAAAGACCGGCCAGCTCATCGGCCCCGAAAAGATAATACGGCTTGAATGATATGGAGCTTTCCTTTTGAATGGAGCCCTTTATGAGCTCATAGTCGGCTTTCATCTTTTCAATCAGCTCTGCGGAATTTTCCTGATTTGAAGGCAATACAAAAGCCATAATTTCGTCTTGAGGGTCCATATACACAAAAGTGTCCTCATATGAGAAGACCTTTGAGCATTCCGGGCATAAAAGGAGATCAAATTCGCCGTTTATAATCATCTCCTTGAGCTCAAAATCCAGATCGCCTCTGACGACTGTCCAGAATATAGCGTCAAAGGCGCGCCGGCAATGCGGACATGTGACTCTTTTTTTGCCCTGATTAGACATATTAAATAAGGCCGACTTCCCTGTTGAACGCCTCTATATCCTTGTCAAGCTTATCTGCCTGAGAAAACATTTCATCCCAGAATTCCGGCTCCCATAGTTTTCTGAGCTCATCGGAATTCCTGCCCTGCTGCTCAATCCATGTAAAGTATTTCAAATTATGCACGGCCTTTCTGTCATAATAGCCAAGCTCTTTGGTATAGTCCGTTTTCAAGCCGAGCAGATATCTTTCAAAATCAACAAGCGCTTTTTCCCTGGAATACCTGCCCAATTGTTCATCCAGCTCCTTTAAGCGCGAACCGTAAAGTTCCATAGAGTCGGTAAAAACCGTGAACACTATGTCGTTTTCATTCAGTTCATAGAACCTGGCCGTCTTTATGGCTGAAAGCATATTTGAAACGCCGGATATTCCCAAAAGATTAAGCTTTTCTATCACCTCTTTTTTTATTCCGTATTCGGCCAATACCTTATGCCCTTCTTTTTCATTGAAAAGGCGTATAATTCTCATGCAGTTTTCATCGTCTATAGCCGTAACCAGATCGGTATTTCTGACATTATGAACCCATGGTATATGCTTGTCGCCTATGCCCTCTATCCTGTGCTCGCCGAAGCCGTTGAGAAGTATGGTGGGACATTGAAGGGCCTCGGAAGCGGTTATTTTCATCTGAGGAAATTTCTTCTTAAGATAATCCCCGGCAGCTATGGTGCCGGCAGAGCCCGTGGCTGAAACAAAGGCCGCCAATCTGGATTTTTTGTTCTTTATCTTATTGAAAACTTCCTCGGCGGCGGGGCCGGTGACATTGTAATGCCACATAGGATTGCCGAATTCTTCAAACTGATTGAATATAACGACATCTTTTCTGGTTTTTCTCAACTCCCAGCACTTGTCATATATCTCCTTGACATTGGATTCGGTACCGGGGGTAGCGATTATCTCTGACCCCACTGTTTTAAGCCATTCAAATCTTTCCCGGCTCATTCCTTCAGGCAGTATGGCTATTGAATGACATCCCAGAAGAGCGCTGTCAAAAGCGCCGCCTCTGCAGTAATTGCCTGTTGAGGGCCATACGGCTTTCTGGGTTTCCGGGTCAAACTCGCCGGTAACAAGTCTCGGCGCCAGGCAGCCGAAAGCCGCGCCGACTTTATGCGCGCCTGTGGGGAAAAATTTGCCCACCAGGCCGACTATTCTTGCTTTCACGCCTGTTATTTCCCTGGGGATTTCAAGGAAATTCACTTCGCCGTAAAGACCGTCCCCTTTATTTTCAACCGGATTATTCTTCCATGTTATTCTGAATAAATTCACCGGCTCCACATCCCATAGCCCTGTTTTTTTAAGCTTTGACTTTATTTTGGCAGGGACGTTCTGCGGTTCTCTCATTTGCTTAAAAGTTGGTATTACTATATTTCTCTCGCGGCAAATCCTGGCTGTTTTTTTCATTACTTTTTCATTCATTGATCCTCCAAAATCGGGCTTTTTATATTATAGCAATATCTTAAGCGCTCGTTATTGGACGCAAAATAAAAGCCCCCCGCGCGGGGCAGGGGGCAGTGTAAAATAGGCGGAAACGCTTACTTCGTCTGTATTACAGGGGTCTCGCCTTTGTCCATATACTTGTCTGTGGAGATTTTTCCAAGTCTCTTGAATCCCCATTTCAAATACATGCCCTTGGTGTCAAAAAGTCTCTCATTTTTGTAGGCATCGTCATTGGCCTGAGGCTTTATCAAGTCATTCTCGCCGAATACCATTTCATAAGAATCGGCAACATCAAAAACGAACTCTTTTTCGCCTTTTGAAGAATCAAACCAGTTGGAAACTGATTTCTTGAGCTCTATTTTGATGGAGACCTTTTCTCCGGCATATTCCTTGGCCCATTTGTCATTCACCTTAAAGGTGTATTTCTTGGTTTCCTTATCATATGAAAAAGAGCCGATTTCCAGACCGGCAAGGTCGGGATTCATAGGCACTTTATACTGAGGAGTAAGTTCAAACAAGGGGTCATAGCTGCCGACCTTTCTGATGGAATACTTGTAGGCAGCTTCATATTTGTAAATGTCCATCCACGGGCCCTCAAGGCAGACTTCAAAAGTTTCTCTTTCCCACGGGAAAAGCTTTCTGGCTTTTATATTTATCTGAGCCTGCTGATTCCAGCTCATGCCGGGCCTCTCATAGCAGTGCTGCTGCGGAATTTGCTGGCCGTTTGGACCTGCGACATAATATGTATGGCATTCCTGCACATATTCCTGGCTTCTAAGCCATACTTTTTCAGACATCAGATCATTATCTGAAGGGCCGAAAGTAAATCTGGCGCAATCTCTGGTGTATCTGCCGAAACGGCCAGGGACCGGATTAGGCAGGTAGTAGTCATTATGAGGAGCGTTTATGATCTGGGCGGTATTAACGCTTTGATCAAAATTGACCTGCGCATAAACAGCCGCTGTCAAAGAAAGCACAAAAGACAATGCTAACAATTTCTTCATTATTTTTCCCTCCATAGAATAGGAATGAGTATATTTTACAAACAACATAAACCTTTGTAAATCGGTTTTTAGTCCCTTTTCGATATAGGTCTAAGGGGCAAGGCGGCAGCGGCGGCTTTCAAAAGCTCATTGGCATGGTTTAAGGCCGTCTCAGGCGAAAAACGCGAGCCGAGCATTCTGGCTATTTCGGTTTTTCTTTCATCGGCGGATAAAACATGGAAATTTATGGAAGTTTTTCCGGCCGATGTTTTTTTCTCGGCTTTTATGTGACAATCCGCAAAAGCCGCCGCCTGAGGTGAATGAGTAATGAAAATCACCTTATTATCGCGGGAAATTTTCCTGAGTTTTTCGCCTATCAGAAAAGCGGTATTTCCGCCGACTCCGGCGTCAATCTCGTCAAAAACGGAAAAAAGGTAATTATTTTTCTGGGAAAAAGAAGCCTTTAAAGCCAGAGCCAAACGCGACAATTCACCGCCTGAAGCGCAAAATCTCAGGGGCCTGGCGGGGCTGCCTGCATTGGCAGAAAAAAGAAATTCCGCCCTGTCAAAACCTTTCGCAGATTCATACTGGGCGTTATGCTCTATTTCAGCAAAAAAAGAGGCTTTATCAAGCCCGAGATCCTTAAGCTGCTCCGCGACAGCTCTGGTCAAATTATCAGCAGACTTCTTCCTCTTTGAGCTTAAAGCGGAAGCTTTCTTCTCCAGTTTTTTTTCCGCCTCTGCCAGATTCTTTTCAAGCTCGCTCAAATTAAACTCGTTTTCAGAAAGATTTTTTAATTTTTCCCTTAGTTCCTGCGCCTTCTCTATCAGGCCTTCAAGTTCGCACTGATATTTTTTCTTAAGCCTCTTTATCTTTTCGTCTCTTTCTATAAGCCTGTCTATATCACTTTGAGTCAGGTCATTTTCTCCAAGCAAGCAGGATA
>JAJUJA010000084.1 GCA_029267355.1 Elusimicrobiota bacterium
ATGAACCCTATGGCGGAAAAAATATTAAGGATAGAAGGAAAGAACTGCATTTATAAAAATTTTAAGCAGGCCTTTTCTTCATTCCCGGAACTTTCAGCAGCAATGGAAAAAATGATTTCATCCGGTAAAAGCGTCAGAAGAGCGGAGCTCAAAATACTTCACGCTGAACTGCCGCTCAAAATAGGTTACGGCACGATGCCTGTAAAGGTTGAAGATAAAATTGCCGGTTACTATATAATATTTCAGGATATTTCTTTCGGAAAATAAGATGGAAACAGAACAGGAAAGAGGCAAGAAAGATAAAAATAAAAAACGCTTGTACGTATTTTTGTCATTCTTTCTGGCGACAGCCGCCGCCTCTTTTATTCTTCCTTCAATTTTAAATGTTCAGGAAAGACAAATAGAAAGGGCCGCGCTCATAATATTCGCGGCCTTCCTTCTTGTTTTTTTGGTAAATCTCAGAGACTCCTAAAACAAAGATTCATTCTTGGCGGAAAGTAGCCCGTTAAGGGTGGAGGACCCGGCTGATTTAAAGGGCGATGCGATTTCGCTGAAATAGCCGTCTCCCTGTATATAGTAGACGCTTGTGCTTTTAGAATCCTTGATAAAGGTTGAAATATTCCATGTAAGTTTAAGCTGAAGAGCCGCAATCGGCGACTGAGAAGTTCCCACATTAACGACAGTGCTGTCAGGCACATATGATTGCATATCAAATCTGTATCCCCATGCGACGTCCACTTTCGTAGGGACAACTGAAACCCCCGTGAGATACTTGCCTTTTCCGTTGTAAGAAGCACCGTAGTTGAATATCACCCTGTACTCAACGTCTATGGTCTTGATTCCGTAGAGATTCTCGGCATAAAAACCGTATATATATACCTTGGGTTTGCTCCAGCCTGAAAGCTGGGAAGGAGAGGTTATACCTTGAGGCAGAGCTACAGCGTATTTTGTATCAACATTTGAAACGGGGGCATTGTCCTTTATTATATCCCATATCTTTGACGCTATGTTCACTATCTTTTCTATGGCAACCAGGGTTGTTTGAATATCCTTGGCCGGCTGAGATGAAGCGATTATTAAAGGAGGCTGGTAAATTTCCGACTCTTCCTTCACCTCCTTGAGAGTCACCTTTATTGAGTTTTCGTTTATTTTGAAATAGTCTGGGTATGTCTCGGAGACGCTCTTTTCGTCCTGAGTAAATCTGGAGCTCTTATCTATTCTCGCTGTTAACTCTTTTTCAATTTCCTCATCCGATTGGGCTTTTATGTTCATGTTCAAAAAGAAAATGCAGGAAACGGCGGCCAGGAAAACTATGTTTGATTTTCTGTTTATCATATTCGTCTCCTTAATTACAACTAAAGCATAGCTTGACGGCGGTCAAATGTCAAGTTTCCTAACGGGTAAAAATAGCGAAATATTTAGGCCTACAAATATTTAGGCCTAAAGGCCTACCGGAAAATTATGATTGGAATAAAAAAGCCCCGGCTAAAGCCGGGGCTCTCAATAAGGCAGCCTTGTTTACTTCACAGCCGCAGGGGTTTTTTCATGGGAAGAAGTATCGCAATGCATCGCAGCCAGCTGCTGATAAACGCTCAAACGCCACTTATACTCCTGCTCTGCAAGCTCAAGCATTTTCTGCGCCACTTCGGGATTTGAGTTATGCAGGGCTCTGAACCTGTTTTCGCCAAGCATATAATCCTTAAGCGGGGTTGTGGGTTTCGGGCTGTCTATAGTCAGAGGATTCTTGCCTTCCTTTCTTAAGGCCGGATTGAAGCGGTACAATACCCATCTGCCGCTTGTTACAGCCTTTTTCTGCTCGTTCATGCCTTCATTCATGTTGATGCCGTGAGCTATGCAATGGCTGTAGGCTATTATTATCGAAGGACCATCATAAGCCTCAGCTTCGGCAAAAGCTTTTATGGTCTGCTGCATATTGGCTCCCATGGCGATCTGAGCGACATATATATTCCCGTATGTCATGGAGATCATGCCGAGATCCTTTTTTGGCATCGGCTTGCCGCCGGCCGCAAACTGAGCTATGGCGCCTAGAGGAGTGGCCTTGGACATTTGTCCGCCGGTATTTGAGTAGACTTCTGTATCCAGAACAAGAATTCTGACCTTTTTACCGCTGGCCAGCACATGGTCCAGACCGCCGTAGCCTATATCATAAGCCCAGCCGTCTCCGCCAAGTATCCAGACGGATTTTTCTATCAGGTAATTTGCCAGAGTGAGCATTCTGGCGGCATCTTCGCCCTTCATGGAAGAAAGCTCTTTTTTGAGATCCTCTATTCTTCCCCTCTGCTTTTCTATTTCGGTCCACTCTGATTGCGGGCTGTTAAGTATTTCATCGGCCAGAGAAGGATTCTTGAGAGAAGACTTGATTGAGAGCAGTTTCTCCCTGGCTTCCTCTTTAAGCTTATCATAAGCCAGGCGCATTCCAAGTCCGAATTCGGCATTGTCTTCAAAAAGGGAATTGGACCAGGCGGGACCTCTTCCGTCTTCTCTTACGCAGTAAGGGGTAGTCGGCAAATTTCCGCCGTAGATAGAAGAACAGCCTGTAGCATTTGCTATGGTCAGATGATCTCCGAACAATTGGCTTAAGAGTTTAACATAGGGGGTTTCTCCGCATCCGGCGCAAGCGCCTGAAAACTCAAACAGAGGCCTTACAAGCTGGCTTCCCTTAACTGTAATCCTGCTTGCCGTCTGCGAGCCCTTCTCCTTCAGGGACATAAAGTACTCCCAGTTTTTCTTTTCTGTCTCTCTGAGAGAAAGCTGATTATGCATATTTATCGCTTTTTTGCCGGTTTCCTTCCCATCCTTTCTTTCTTTGGCAGGGCAGTTATATACGCAAGCGCCGCAGCCGGTGCAGTCTTCCACAGCTACCTGTACTGTGAATTTAAGGCCTTTTATATCTCCTTTTCCGTCAACGCTTTTGAAAGTTGCGGGAGGATTTTTAAGCTCAGCAGCGTCATAAGCCTTTATTCTTATAGCAGCATGCGGGCAAACCAGGGAGCAGATACCGCATTGTATGCAAAGTTCAGGCTCCCATACAGGCGACTCAAGCGCTATATTTCTCTTTTCAAACTGAGTTGTCGCGGTAGGATAGGTGCCGTCCACCGGGAAGGCGGATACAGGGAGATTGTCTCCTCTATAGGCCGTCATTTCGCAGGTGACTTTTTTTACGAAATCAGGCATGGAATCGTCTATCCTGCAGGGCTCAAAATGTATTTTTGAGGTTACAGAGGACGGATATTTTACTTCTTCTATAGCGGCCACTGAGGCATCAACAGCAGCCCAGTTCTTCTTTACTACCTCTTCTCCCTTTTTAGAATAGGTTTTCTTTATGGCATTCTTTATGGCCTCTATTGCCTCTTCCTTTTTGAGAACTCCGGATATCGCAAAGAAGGCGGTTTGCATTATGACATTTATCCTGGAACCCATTCCGGTTTCTTTTGCTATTTTTGAAGCGTTTATTACATAGAATTTCGCCTTCCTGTCTATTATCTGCTTTTGAACCTCGGCCGGTATTCTATCCCAGACTTCGGCGGCTGAGTAGGGGCTGTTGAGCAGGAAAACTCCCCCGTTTTCAAGCTTGTCAGCCATTTCGTACTTGTCCAAAAATGAGAACTGATGGCAGCCGACGAAATGCGCCTTATACACCAGATAAGGAGACCTTATGTAGCTTTTTCCGAAACGCACATGTGATACCGTAAGAGAGCCGGCTTTTTTGGAATCATACACAAAGTAACCCTGCGCGTAATTGTCCGTCTCCTCGCTTATTATTTTTATTGTGTTCTTGTTTGCGCCCACGGTGCCGTCAGAGCCGAGCCCGTAGAAAAGCGCTCTGAAAACATTTTTATCCTCTATAGACCAGCTGTTATCATAGTCCAGGCTGAGATTTGTCACATCATCTTTTATGCCCACAGTGAAATTATTCTTTGGGGAAGCAGATTTGAGATTATCAAAAACAGCCTTGGCCATGGCGGGAGTGAATTCCTTTGAGCCCAGCCCGTATCTGCCGCCTATTATGACAGGCAATGAGGAAATCTTTCCATCCTTGAAAGCTTTGGATACTGAAGTAACTACATCCTGATACAAAGGCTCCCCGTTGGCGCCCGGCTCCTTGGTCCTGTCTAGGACAGCTATTGATTTGACGGTTTTTGGAAGAATTGCCAGAAAATCCTCTTCAAACCATGGTCTGTAAAGTCTCACTTTTATCACTCCGACTTTTTCTCCCTCTTTGTTCAGATACAGGGCTGTTTCATGGCATATATCCGCGCCTGATGCCATCACAACTATGACTCTCTCGGCTTTCGCATCGCCTACATATTCAAAAAGCCCGTATTTTCTTCCCGTAAGCTTTTCAAATTTAGACATCTCCTCCTTAACTATCAGCGGAGTTTGGGAATAGAATTTATTTGAGGCTTCTCTGCCCTGAAAGAAAACATCAGGATTCTGAGCAGTTCCCCTGATGCATGGATTTTCAGGATTAAGTCCTCTTTTCTTATGCTGGGCTATCAGATTTTCATCCAGCATGGCCTTCATGGTCTCCTTTGAAAGGACATCAACCATATTGAGCTCGTGAGATGACCTGAAACCGTCAAAAAAATGAAGGAAAGGAACTCTGCTTCTTAGAGAGGCAGCCTGGGCTATGATAGCAAAATCCATGGATTCCTGCGGATTGGCAGAAGCCAGAAGAGCCCAGCCGGTCTGTCTGGTCGCCATGACATCGCTGTGATCGCCGAATATTGAAAGCGCATGAGTGGCGACAGCTCTGGCTGAAACATGGAAAACTGTAGGCGTCAGTTCGCCGGCTATTTTGTACATATTGGGGATCATAAGCAGAAGGCCCTGTGAAGCCGTGAAGGTTGTTGTCAAGGCTCCGGCTGTCAAAGCTCCATGTACCGCTCCTGAAGCGCCGCCCTCCGACTGCATTTCTATGACATTGGGGACCGTATTCCAGATATTTTTCTCCCCTTTGGCAGATTTAAGGTCTGATATTTCCCCCATAACGCTTGAGGGAGTTATCGGATATATGGCGATAACTTCATTTGTGGCATGGGCCACATGGGCCGCGGCGGTATTTGAGTCCATCGCGACCATTTTGTTTTTTTCTGGCATATGATCTTCTCCTGTGGTTCTGGTTTATACAAATAAAAATCTGAGAGTAGTATAGCATTTTTTGAGGCAGCTTTTAAATCATCGTATTCCCATACTGCCGGGATTATTTTTGGAATTTTTTTTGTATAATTGAGTTTGTTTTTAACACAATGCACGGAGCTGAATATGAATATAAAACCTAATAAACCCTCTC
>JAJUJA010000066.1 GCA_029267355.1 Elusimicrobiota bacterium
ATTGTAAGCGTTGTGGCAAAGCCTTTAACAGGGCCTGAGCCGAATTGAAAGAGGAATACGCTGGTTATCCATGTGGTAAGGTTGGAGTCGAATATGGCGCTCCAGGCCTTTTCATAAGCGGTTGGAACTATTATTGCCACGGGTCTTGAAAGCTCAAGTTCCTCTCTCATCCTTTCAAGTATAAGGATGTTTGCGTCAACAGCCATGGCAAGGCTCAATATCATGCCCGCTATGCCGGGCAGGGTAAGTGTTGCTGAGAAAGAGGACAGGGCCGCTATCAGGAAAAAGAAATTGAGAAACAAGGCGGTTACCGAAATTATGCCGCCCATGGCATAGTAGCCGACCATGAAAATAAGGACAAAAATAAAGCCGTAAAGCGAGGCCTTGAGCCCCTTCTTTATTGAGTCCTCTCCCAGCGTCGGGCCTACCACTCTTTTTTCTATTATCTTAACCGGAGCAGGCAGCGCGCCGGCCCTCAGTATTATGGCTATGTCCCTGGCTTCTTCCATTGTGAAATTTCCTTCTATTATGCCCTTGCCGCCGCCGATTCTGCTTTTAATCACAGGCGCTGTATGCACCACATCGTCAAGAACTATGGCCAGATTTCTTCCGACATTGGCGCCGGTCATGTTTTCAAACATCTTTCCGCCTTCCTTATTGAAGGCGAAAGCTATATGCGGATAGCCCATCTGGCTGTCAGTTTCAACTCTGGCATTTTCCAGATAGGCGCCGGTAAGAGCCGCGCTTGCCTCAAGGACATAGTATTTTTGCTCGGAGGAATTCCCTTCCATGTCATATGTCGTCTTGCCTTTAACAAGAACGGTGCCTTTAGGCATCATTTTGGCTATCTCATCTATAAGTTTGCCGTCCTTGTCAAAAGGGGGCTTGTTCAGGCTTTCAACCTTTTCAAGAACTTTTTGTGCCGCCGGATCCGTGCTGACAAGCTTAAATTCAAGCAAAGCTGTCTTGCCTATGAGGGCTTCCGCCTGTTCAGTTTTTGATATACCCGGCAAATCAACAGATATCCATCTTTCTCCCTGCTTGGCTATGGGGGTTTCGGCTATGCCGTACTGGTCTATTCTGTTCCTTATAATCTCTATGGCTCTCTGCATGGCATCGCTTATCTTTTCTTTCTTGTCGAGCTTATCAGCTTCAAGCTCAAGGAGCAGATGGGTGCCGCCTCTGAGGTCAAGGCCGAGATTGAGTATGTGCTTAGGTCTCATTCTCATGGCCTCAAGCTTTTCTCTCTCGGTATTGTCTTTGGAATACCAGTCATAAGTCGGATAAAGCATATAAACTGACAGGATAATCAAACCCAAAACAAAAGCCATCTTGAATTGAAGTTTATTCATTTTTTTCTCCTTGATTCTTATTCTTTGTAAAGGCCTGCCGCAGAGCTTTTTAGGAAGGTCGCCTTTATGTTCTTTGCGATTTCAACTTCCATTTTTTCATTGTTTATTGATGTTATTGTCCCTATTATGCCGGCCCCGGTTATTATCTTGTCGCCGGGTTTGAGGGAATCAAGCATCGCTTTTCTTTCTTTCATCTGTTTTTGCTGCGGTCTTATGAGGAAGAAATAAAATATCACTATCATTAATATAAAGGGAACCATCTGCATAAAAGGCGAATTAGCGTTCATTTAGAACCTCCATAAAAATTTGCGGGCCGTGCCCTTGCGTATTATTCTATCAAAAAACAAAGGATTATTGAAGGACTGGGCGGGCGGACGGTTTCCCGCTCCGGTCCTATTTGCTTTGAGAAAAATAGGCGGAAAAGAAATTGTCCATCGCTTTTTTAAACGAGCCTTCTTCTATGGCTTTTTTCATTATTTCTGTTTGCCTGAGCAGAAATCTGAGATTATGTATGGATAAAAGTCTGTGAGACAGCAGCTCGCCGGACTTGTATATATGCGACAGATAAGCCCTTGAATAGTTTTTGCAGGTCTCGCAGTCGCAATTCGGATCCAGAGGAGTTTCGTCTTTTTTATAAGCCGCATTCTTTATGTAAATCTTTCCAAGGGATGTCAGAGCCTGTCCGTTCCTGGCATTTCTCGTGGGGAGCACGCAGTCAAACATATCTACGCCCATTTCCACGCATTTCCATATGTCTTCAGGCGTTCCAAGCCCCATAAAATAAACCGGCTTGTTTTTGGGAAGATTTTCCATTACGCTGTTTAAGGCTTCAAACATTTGCTCTTTGCTTTCTCCAACGGAAAGGCCGCCTATGGCAAAGCCGTCAAAATCCTCCTGGGCGGCCGCTAAGGCAGCTTCTTTTCTGAGGTCTGGAAAAACGGAGCCCTGTATTATTCCGAACAACAGGGGTCTTTTGCTTTCCTCGATATCCGCTATGGTTTCAAGATGCCTTTTTTTTGCCCTTTTTGCCCAGGCCAGAGTTTTCTTAAGCGCGTCTCTGGCTTGAGAATGCGAAGCGGGATTGGCAAGGCAGACATCAAGGCATGTTCTTATGTCAGAATCTATCACCTGTTGATAGTCTATAACCTTTTCCGGGGTAAAAAAGTGTTTTGAACCGTCTATATGAGAGCTGAAATGTACCCCGTTCTCCGTTATTTTTCTCAGTCTGCTGAGACTGTAAACCTGAAAGCCGCCGGAATCCGTAAGTATCGGCCCGTGATGATTCATAAAATTATTCACGCCGCCGAAAGCGGAAAGCGTCTCAAGTCCGGGCCTTAAATAGAGATGATAGGTATTTGAAAGCAGGCATTGCGCCCCTATCTTTTTTATATCGTCCTGGCTCAGCGCTTTCACTGATGCCTGCGTGGCTACCGGCATAAAAATCGGGGTTCTTATGGTGCCTCTCTTGACATTAAGCTGGGCGTTCCTGGCCGCCTCTGTTTTGTTCTCTTTCAGTATTTCAAAACGGGTCATTTTTTCTCCATTTTAACTAATCAAATTATCATCAGTGAATCGCCGTAAGAATAAAATCTGTACTTCTTTTCAACGGCTTCTTTGTATGCCTTGTAAAGCAGATCTTTGCCGCAAAAGGCCGCCGTCATATAAAGCGGCGGCGACCCAGGGACATGAAAGTTAGTTATGAATATGTCCGGCATTTTGAATTCATAGCCCGGGTAAATGAACATATCAGCGAGCTCTCTTCCGCTTTTAATTTTTCCGCTCTCGGACATTTTTTCCAGAGTCCTTACCGACGAGGTGCCTACTGCAGCCAGTCTGCCGCTTTTTTCTCTCTTCAAATTATTGAGAATCTCGGCTGTCTCCTGATTTATTTCGCATTCTTCAGGAAGCATTTTATGCTCCTGCGGCGAACTCCTTACGGGCCTGAATGTGCCCCAGCCGACATGAAGAGTAACATAAGCGATAATGACGCCCTTTCGGGAAATTTTATCCAGAAGATCCCTTGTAAAATGAAACCCGGCTGTGGGCGCGGCAATAGACCCTGAATCTTCTGCGTAAACTGTCTGGTAAAGAGACTCGTCTTCACTTATCCTTTCAGTTAACCCCTTTTCTCTTCTTTTCTTTTCTATGTAGGATGGAAGGGGGACATTTGCGAACTTTTCCAGATATTCGCTCGTTAAAGGGGAAGAGAATTCAAAAATAAAGCTCCCATCTCCGTTTCTGCTGAGGCATTTGGCCCTTACTGAAGCCGGCAGGGCGTATTCATCTCCTGTTTTTGACTTTCTTGAAAGTAAACGCCATATTTTTCTGTTTTCATCCATAGGGGAAACAAGCAGAAATTCAGTTAAAGCTCCAGTGGTTTTTTCAGCATTCAGCTTTGCTTTCCAGACCTTGCTTTTGTTCAGAACAAGGCAGTCCCCGCTGTTGAGATATCCGGCTATATTGAAAAACTTTTCATGCCTTATCTCGCCTGTTCTTCTGTTTACTATCATCAGATTGGAATGGTCTCTCGGCTCGGCCGGTTTTTCGGCTATAAGCTCTTTTATGTTCAAGTTTTCAAATTCTTCAAGCATATATCACTGGTTTTGGAAAAATTTTTTTATGTCTGTAATCCGGCTTCCGGGATAATAAAAGGTCAGTATTTTTTTGTAGTTAAATCCCTTTTGCGCCATGAATTTCGCTCCTTCCTGGCACATGCCGACGCCATGCCCCCAGCCCCTTCCGTAAAAAATATACTCTTTAGAGCGCTTCTCTATTCTTGTTATAAAAGTGCTTTTGAACTCAAAGGCGCCGAATTCTTTTCTCAGCTGCTTTGACTCTATTTTGAAGCTGCCCTTGTCAGTCAGGAAAGCCAGTTTAACGGCTCTTCCGGATTTGTCTTTTGAGTAGATCTTAACTGAATTCAGCTTTAGAGCAGTTGAGCCGTTTTTCTGTATGAATGACAGAAGGTCATCCTGATGTATGGAAATATCCCACTCATAATGGCTTGAAATTTTGCAATAAGGGTCGGTAACGCCTCTAAGCGGTTTTACTATATCTCCGCTGAATGCCGCCGAAGGAGTTGTGGTCCTGCCTCCGCAGCAGGCATGAAAAAAGGCGGTGATCATGCGGCCGTTGTAATAGAGAACCTCTCCTCTTGTATCTTTCACGGCTTTAACTATTTTTTCATTGACTTTCTCAAGCCCGGTATAGACCTGATGAGCCGTATCGCTGCCTATATCATAGTCGCCCTGTTTCTTTATAAGTCTTGCCGCATATGTTCTAGAAGCCACAGCCTGAGCTTTCAAGGCCTCCAAAGGCCAGTCCGGGCCCATTTCAGGAGCCAGAACTCCCATAAGATATTTTTCAAAAGGAAGCTCTTCCACTATGTTTAAATATCCGTCCTTGTGGCTTATGGCTGTCAATTGCCCTCTGTATTTTTTCCCGTTTATCCTCAGGAAATTTCTGCCTTCAGGAATGTAAAACTTCACCGGAGAGCTGAGCTTTTCCTTGCTGAGATAGAGAAAATTTTCGGAGTCAGGTTTCATTATGTATGTCGCATTTGGAACAAGCTTGAATTTTCTTGAGGAAGAGTCTTCTATTATCACATCCCCGTATGTATTTATCTGCGTCTGCCTGTTATTTCCTGCTATCAAAATCCTTATGTAAATTTCGTCCTTATCCTGAGCTTGCAAAATACCTGCCTGAATAAACAATAAAGCTGCCGCCGCGAGAGTCTTCATTAGAATAATTTATCTTTTTCCTGTTTTCTGTTTATTTTGAGATGCGAATAGGATTTTTGCGTAAGTATCCGCCCCCTTGGAGTACGCTGGATAAAACCGGCCTTTATAAGGTAGGGCTCAACTGTGTCGGTCAGCGTATCTGTCTCTTGCGAAAGAGCCACTGCAAGATTTTCTATTCCTACGGGCCCTCCGTCAAATTTTTCCGCTATGCAAAAAAGCAGAGCTCTGTCCAATGAGTCAAGTCCTTCATTGTCTATTTCAAGGGCTTTAAGGGCTTTGGAAGCGATATCTTCGTCTATAATCCCATTTCCTTTTACCTGCGCAAAATCCCTTACCCGCCTCAAAAGTCTGTTGGCTATTCTCGGCGTGCCTCTGGACCTGTCGGCTATTTCTTTCACTCCCTGATCTGTATAGTTCACGCCGAGTATTGAGGCGGATCTTTTTATGATTTCCTCTATCTCGATCTTTTCATAAAAAGTCAGGTTTACTGTTATAGAGAACCTGTCTCTCAGCGGTCCGGTTAGAAGACCGCTTCTGGTTGTGGCTCCGACTATGGTTATTCTCGGAGTGGGTATTTTCAGTGTTGTGGCTCCAGGCCCCTTGCCTGTATTGACATAAAAGGTGAAATCTTCCATTACGGGGTAAAGCGCTTCTTCAACGGCTGTGTTAAGCCTGTGTATTTCATCTATGAAAAGAATATCGCCGTCATTTAATTCCGCCGTTACCATGGCGGCCAGATCCCCCGGTTTTGTCAAAACCGGGCCGGAGGTGGTCTTTATGTTTACGCCCATCTCCGAGGCAAGTATATGCGAGAGAGTAGTTTTGCCCAGGCCGGGGGGGGAATAAAAAAGGCAGTGATCCAGAGGCTCTTTTCTTATTTTCGCCGCTTCTATAAAAACCTTTAGGTTTTCCTTTGTTTTTTCCTGGCCTATAAACTCTCTCAAAGTTTTCGGCCTTAGAGAGTATTCATGCTTTTCTTCTCCATGCAGCGGTTTTGAATTCAGCGGGTTTTCTTCTTTCATAATCCTCTGGACAGTTTTTTAAGGGCTTGTTTGAACAAAGTTTCAAAATCTGCCTTGGCTGAATCATTGCGGGATAATATGTCCTTCACCGGCTGTCTGCATTCAGACGGAGTATATCCCAGGGAAATAAGGGCGTTCAAAAGTTTCTCATAGTTTTCGCCGGAAACAGACGGGGAAATATCTTCTCCGCAGAAGGCCAGCTTATCTTTCAAAGCTTCCGCCAGTTTTTCAGCGGTTTTTTTGGTAAATCCGAATATGGCCGTGAGCGTCTTGATGTCTTTTGAAGAGGCGGCTTTTTTGAATTCGGATATTGACTTTACCGCTTTATTCAGATACTCAAGGGCTTTACGGGCGCCTGTCTGGGGCACATGCTCTCTGAAGAGCTCAAAAATTTCTTTTTCTTCTTCGCTTAAAAAGCCGTACAGGGACTGTCCTTCATACATACTGAACGAAGATGAAACATGGAAGAAAACCTCATCTCCTTTTTTTAGCTTTGAAATGGAGTAAGCGCAGCAGTTCAGTTCATATCCAACTCCGCCCGTTTCGGCTATGACGGAATTTTCCTTTATCTTTGTGACTTTGGCCTGAAGGGTGGCTATCATTTTTTTACACCTCTGGCCATGGCCGAAGCGAAGTTTTTGTTTCTCAGGTGTATGAAAGCTATGGCGGCGGCGTCGGAAACATCGTCGGGTTCCAATGGAGCTTTAAGCGAAAAAACAAGCATAGCCGTTCTCATCATTTGAGCTTTATCTGCATTGCCGTTGCCGCAGAATAAGCTCTTTACCGTTCTGGGATTGTATTCGGCGGTCTTTATGGATGCCTTATTGAGGGCCAGCAGTATAACGCCTCTGGCATAGGTTGTGCTTCTCTGTGAATCCGCTCTTTTGCTGAAATATATCTCTTCAACGGCGGCTTCGCAGGGGGAATGTTTCTCTATGATGAGAGACAAATCATCGTATATTTTTGCGAGACGATCCTGCAGCTTACGGGTTGAAGCTGTTTCTATCAAGCCGGCAGAACAAACGGCAGCGCCGCTGTTTTGCCCCTTCTCGATAATGGCCCAGCCTGTTCTTTCCAGCCCCGGGTCTATTCCTAACACTCTGAAGTTTTGATTCATTTCATCAGTTTTTCTATTATTTCCGGAGCTATGTCAAAGTTTGAAAAAACATTTTTGACATCATCATGCCCTTCAAGCTCTTCCATTAAATCCAGGACCTGTTTTGCTTTATCTTCTCCTACCTTGACTTCATTTTTGGGAATCAGTCCGACTTCGCTGGAAGCTATCGGTATTTTCTTGTCTTCAATGGCTTTTTTCACCTTCTCAAAATCTTGCGGAGAGGTGTATACATCGTAGTTTTCGGCTTCCGGATCGTTTGACAGATCCTGCGCGCCGGCTTCCAGAACCACGGACATAAGGTCGTCTTCAGATACTGAATTTTTAGGCACGGCTATATAGCCCTTGTTTTCAAACATCCACGCCACGCATCCGGCTGCTCCGAGATTGCCGCCGTGGTCTTCAAAAATTTTTCTTATTTCGCCAAATGTCCTGTTTTTATTGTCAGTCGTGGCTTCCACTATTACCGCTATACCGCCCGGGCCATAGCCCTCATAGGTTATTTCCTCAAAAACTGCTCCGGGTATCTGGCCTGTTCCTTTCATTATAGCCCTTTTTATATTGTCCTGGGGCATATTGACTTCCTTGGCGTCTTCAACCGCTTTTCTAAGTCTGGGGTTTCCGTCTATGTCACCGCCGCCCATTTTGGCGGCTATAGTTATTTCTCTTATTATTTTTGTGAAAATCTTTCCTTTTTTCGCATCCAGTATGGCTTTTTTATGTTTTATTCCGGCCCAGTGAGAATGTCCGCCCATGATTTCCTCCGATAAATAGCAAAGCGCTTCTTTATTAAACTTTTGATAAATTTTATAATAATGAGAGCTCTTTTACAAACTGATTTTTAATGCCCCCTTAGCTTAATGGATAAAGCAGCTGCCTTCGAAGCAGTTGATAGAGGTTCGATTCCTCTAGGGGGCAGTGACACTAAGCCCGACAACTGCTTGTCGGGCGTGAGGAATCGAAGACCGCAGCGATGTTCGAGTTTGCCGAGGGCAAGGCGAGAACCGCGAGGGGCGGGCTGCGAAAAAAATCCGTCAGGATTTTTATTTGTAGCCGATTCCTCTAGGGGGCAGTATGGCCGCTCGCCTGCGGCTTCGCGTC
>JAJUJA010000017.1 GCA_029267355.1 Elusimicrobiota bacterium
CCTTTGAGACGGCGGCTCCGGAACAAATAGAAAAAATGCTCAATGAAGCCGGTTTTGAGCTTGAGAAGAAAAAACTCACATCCAGCTGGGGCTGCAATGAGTTTGTCTTTATAAAAAAGCCCTAATTTTCTATCATATTCCTTAATGAAAAAGAAAATAGCCGCCTTTTCAGCCGGTCTGTTCCTAAGCCTGCTTTTTATTTATCTTCTATTTAAAAATCTGGATTTTTCACAAACCTTGAAACATTATTCGCAAATGAATTTTTTCTGGCTTATTCCTTTCTGTTTTGTGCTTTTGATTCAGCTGCTTCTGCGCGCTGTTAAATGGCGCCTTATGCTCGCTCCTGTGGCGAAAGCTTCGCTTTATGAGGTTTTCAGGCTTGAAACGGCCGGATTAGCGGTAAATAATATACTCCCTTTCAGAATAGGTGAAATTGCCAGGGCTTTAATGGCGGCGAAAATGTTCAAAGCGCCTTTTGTCTCTGTTTTTTCCACCATTGTCCTTGAAAGAGCGGCCGATTTTCTGGCCATGATAATGATTTTCGCCTTTTTCTCATACATTGAAAATTTCTCAATATGGTTTTTCAAGCCGGTTTATTTCGCTTATGCCGGCTTTTTCGCCTTTTTATTCTTTGTCTTTATGTCTTTCTCGCGAAATATCTTAAATTCCCGGATATATCTGTCATTTGAAAGCAGGCATCCGTCAATTTCTCAGTTCACCGGAAGAATAATTGACGGGCTTAAGAGTTTTGAAAATCCTTTTCGCGGTTTTCTGATTCTGTTTGTAGCCGTTATACAATGGCTTTGCGAGGTGTTGAATAATTATATGTTCGCTTTGGCTTTCGGTTTGGGATCTTTTGTGAATTTCGCCAGGGCCGGACTTATACTTTGCTCAACGGCTGTGGGCGTTTCCCTGCCTTCTGCGCCCGGATATTTCGGCAATTTTGAATTTGCAGCGGTCAAAGCGCTTTCTTTGTGGGGCGTAGGCAAGGAAGCAGCCCTGGCCTATGCTTCTGCCCTGCATATAAGCGGCTATATCGTGATGACAGGCCTTGGGGTATACTATGTTTATTCGCTGGGACATTCCCTGTCTTCGGTATTTGAAATGGGGAAAAAAGAATCATGAGAATATTGATGGTAATAGGAAACTTTTATCCCGTAGTGGGGGGAACTGAAAAACAATGCTTTGAACTGTCGGCCGCTTTGGCTTCAATGGGCCATCAAGTGTCGGTTTTAACAAGAAATCCCTCTTCATTGCCTCAACAGGAAACTGTTTCCGGCTTTGAGATAAGAAGAATAAATGTTTTTGGCCCTATTATCATGGATTCCCTCATTTTCATGTTCGGAGTCTTTAAAGAAATCCTTCTTTCAAAAAGACCGGATATCATTCATGTTCATATGGTATCCTCCTTTTCTCTGGCTGTTCTTGCGGCGGCAGGGATAAGAAATATAAAAACTGTTTTTTCAATTTCGGGCGGAAAGGATCTCAATGAATTCAGTATGTCTTCAAAAACCTTTGCCGGAAAAATTAAATTGTTTTTCCTATCGAAAGTTCATCTTGATATTCTTGTTAAAAATTCACAGACATATCAATGGCTCAAAAAAGAGGGTTCGCCGAAATGGAAATTGCGGCTTTTTAAGAACGGCGTGGATACGTTCAAGTATAATGTGCCTTTGATAGACGAGAAAATGAAGGCCAAGGAAAAAACAGGCGCTTTTGGATTTAATTTTCTTTTTGTCGGCCGGCTTTCAAAAGAGAAAAGGGTTAAAGAATTTATTGAAATTTTTGCCGAAGTTTGCGCGCAGGAAAGCGCAAAAAAGATAAACCTTTTGATAGTAGGCGAAGGCCCTTGCGGGCAGGAGATTAGAGATGCCGTCTCAAGTCTCGGTCTTAAAGACAGGGTTTTTTTATACGGCAGGCAGTATGAGCTGAAGGATTATTATCATGCCTGCGAGGTTTTTGTGCTCCCTTCCATTTCCGAGGGGCTTTCAAATTCAATGCTTGAAGCCATGAGCTGCGGACTGGCTGTGGCTGCCTCAAGAGTAGGAGGCGCCTGCGAGCTTATAAAAGACGGAGAAAACGGCTGTCTTTTTGATCCATTGAACAGAAAGGAAATAAAGGAATGTCTCAAAAAAGCGGTTGATTGTCCGGATATAAAGGAGATGGGCAAAATTAACAGAAAAATAGCGGTTGAAAATTATTCAATGAATATTGTGGCCAAAGAGCTTCTTTCTATTTACGGAGAGTGAAATGTGCGGCATATGCGGAATTTATAAACATAATATGGGCGGCGAAAGAGCGGCTCTGGAAGAAATAAAAAGGATGAATGATCTTCTTTCGCACAGAGGCCCTGACGATGAAGGGTTTTACATCAAAGAAAATATAGCCATGGCAATGAGACGGCTGGCTATAATAGATCTGTCAACCGGCCGTCAGCCAATAAGCAATGAAGACGGCAGCGCGTGGATAGTGTTCAATGGCGAAATATACAATTTTGAACAGTTAAGAGAAGAACTTAAATCGCAAGGGCATATATTCAAGACAAAAAGCGATACCGAAACGATAATTCATCTTTATGAGCAAAAAGGCGAGGATTTCCCGGAGTATCTCAGGGGGATGTTCGCCATAGCCATTTATGACGAGAAAAAAAAGAAGCTGATCTTAGCAAGGGACAGATTCGGAAAAAAGCCGCTCTTTTACTGCCTTAATGAAAAATTTCTGGCTTTCTCCTCAGAGTTGAATTCCCTTATTTCATACACGCAAATAAAAAGAGAAATAAATCCTTCGGCCGTAGACTCTTATATCGTTCTCCAATATATACCGAGCCCGATGACTGTCTATAAGGACATAAAGAAGCTGGACCCGGCAAGCGTGCTTGTTTTTGAAAACGGCGGGGCGAGAATAAGGAAATATTGGCGGCTGCCTGTTGAAAAGCCGGCGCCTTCAATTTCAATTGAAGAAACTAAAGAAAGAATTTACTCTCTCGCCTCTGAGGCCGTAAAGCTCAGGATGATCTCTGATGTGCCTTTGGGCGCTTTTCTTTCAGGCGGAATAGATTCTTCGGTTATCGTTGCTCTTATGGCCAAAAATTCGGCCTATCCTGTTAAAACTTTTTCCATAGGTTTCAAGGAAGAAAAATTTTCTGAAGTTGAGTATGCCAGGAAAGTCGCAAAGATGTACGGCACCGAGCATAATGAGTTTATTGTGGAAGCCGAGAGGTCTTCTGTAATGGAGGATTTAATAGTCCATTACGGAGAGCCGTACGCGGATTCAAGCGCTTTGCCGAGCTATTTTGTTTCAAAAGAAACAAGAAAATCTGTTACTGTGGCTTTGAACGGCGACGGAGGAGATGAGCTTTTCGGCGGCTATTTGAGATATGTAGGCGCCTCAACCGCAGAGCGATTTAGACTCTTGCCTGACTGGCTTAAAAAATCCATGCTGCTTGCCTTGTCGCCTTTTGGAGAAAACAATGCGCCTTTTAATCTTTTATGGCGGGGCAGAAAATTCCTTACGGCTTGCATGAATTCAAGCACCGAACAGACCTATCTTTCAACCGTGTCTTTTTTTAGGACCGAGGAGAAAAATCGGATATTGTCGGACGGGTTCAAGCAGGTTTTGGGCAAAGACATAGATTATGCGCAAAGGTATATATTTTCTCTCTTTGAAGAAGTAAAGGATAAGGACCTTATCAACCGTTTTTCTTATGTTGACCTTAACTCCTATTTGCCGCAATGTCTTATGACAAAAATGGATATAGCTTCAATGGCGAATTCCCTGGAATGCCGCTCGCCTTTTCTGGACCATAAACTGGCCGAGTTTGTTTATACTCTGCCGGGTAATTTGAAGCTTAAAGGATTTAGTAAAACAAAATGGATAATGAAAGAGACCTTCAGAGAGTTATTGCCGAAAGAGATTTATTCAAGAGGCAAGATGGGCTTCGGCATACCGCTTGGAGAATGGTTCAGGGGAACAATGAAGAAAACCTGGGAAGAAAATTGCCTCTCTGATAAGGCGCTTGCCAGAGGATATTTTGATAAAGAGCAGCTGCTGGCTCTTTGGAATGAGCATCAGAGCTTCAAAAGAGATAATGGCTACAGACTTTGGGCCGTACTTATGCTTGAATTGTGGCATAAAAAATTCATGCCTGACTACAAATTATGAAAATAGTGCTTGTAAATCCAGATATTCCCTGGAATGCCGGCAATATAGGAAGGACCTGCGTTGCCACAGGCAATGAGCTTGTTTTCGTGGGGCGGCTGGGTTTTAAGATAGAGGATAAGGAAATAAGGCGAAGCGGCCTGGATTACTGGCAGTACTTGAAATATTCGGTTTATACTGACTTTGAAGAATTTTTGAAAACTTTGTCTGCCGATGAAAATTTGATATTTTTTTCCTCAAAGGGCAAAAAGGATTTATGGCAAGCGCCTTACAGCGAAAAATCCTGTCTTATTTTCGGCAGCGAAACAAAAGGCCTGCCTTTGGATTTCTATCACAAGTATGAAGACTCTCTTTACAAAATACCGATGTTCAGCGATAAGGTAAGATCCCTGAACCTTTCAACTTCCGCCGGCATAGCCATATACACGGCGATAGGCAAAATTCTTTCAAAACGCTGAAAAGATATCATTGCTCCAAAGCCTTATCAAGAAACATAAGTATTTTCGGCAGAAATAAATCGCTGTAAATACCGAGCGCCTCTATATGATTATCCGGCGTTTCAATGAATTCCTTGGGAGCGGGAGCTATTTGATAGTACTTAAGTCCCTGCGAGAAAGGCACAGTTTTATCTTTTCTGGAATGTATAAAAAGTTTAGGGCAGGGTATTTTGTCAATGTATTTGAAAGGCGCATATTTGTCTCTTACAAAAATCTCAGGATACCATATAAGAGGCCATAGATATATGTTTTCTTTAGCTACGGCAATGGCCACATCTTTATAAGAGTAAAATCCACCCTCTATTATCAAAGCCGCCGGCTTGAAACCTTCAACTTGCGCCGCTGAAGCCGGCGCTATGGCGGAGCCCAGACTTTGAGCAAAAAGAACAATTTTATCGGGCTTGGCGCCGGGCAGCAGAAAGGAATGCCTTATAGCCGCTGCGCCGTCTTTGATTGCCTGTTCAATGGAAGGCCTGCCCTCTGAAGCGCCGAAGCCGCCATAATCAAATATGAAAACATTATAGCCGTATTGCGCAAATTTGGCGCTGTAATGCCAATGCGCGCTTATATTTTGGGAATTACCATGAAAATGAACTATGGTCGCTTTGGCTTCCCCTGAGGCCGGAAAAAAAAGGCCGGTAAGAATTCTTCCGTCCTGCGGCTTGAATTTTATAACTTCATGGACTATTCCTTTTTCTGCCGGATCTGAATACAGTTTTTTATCCGGATGAAAGAAAAGAGAGCAGGAAGATAAAAAAAAGGCAAATATAAAAGAGATAAGTGTTTTGTTCATAAGGGCGAAAAGAACTTATGTATATAAAAACCGGCTTCCTGCGAGCTTGGAGTTTTCTCAAGTAAAAGTCTGAATGACAGGTTTTTGTTTAAGTTGAAAGCCGTCTCCGCCCTGCTTTTGAGAACCGGCTTTTCTTTTCCGTAAAAAAAGGAAGTGAAACTTGAAGTGAAAAGAAATTTTATTTTTTTACCTTCAAGTTTGAAGCCGGCTTCAGGGCCTGCTCCCAAAGCGAAGCCTTTTTCCAAAACAGGGCCAGCCTGAACCTCTGCATCGGCCATAATGAAGAGCAGATTTTTTTCATTTTCAGAAAAACTCAGGCCGGGGCCTCCTCTTAAAGAAAACACGGATTTGTTTTGCTTTCCGGCATTTCTTTCATATTCCTTCCAGCCGAGAAATACCGACCAGGAAAGGTCCCTGGTTAAGCCGCTAAGGGGATTTAAGGAAATAATTTCCGCAAGGGCGAATTGTTTTGCGAATAGTTTATCGTTTTCAGTGTCATACCTTAATCTCAGCTCGCCCATCTTAAGCTGTGAATTATTTATATAGCCCAAATCATCATCCAGCAAATCGCAGAAAGCCGGCCTCAATCCCAGTTCATAATAATGTCTTTTTTTGGCGAATGCCGTCCCGAAACTGATTTTAAAGCTTTCATGCCCTTCAACGGGAGAATGTTTCGGCTTCGGCCGGCTTTCAAATGTTTCCAAAGGACCGATTTTTGCTCTGGCCGAAAGCACCGGGTCTATCAGAGAATCAAACTTATCCTTTTTTATTTTGCCCCTTTGGAATTTAAGTTCAAGGAAATCGGAATATGTTTCATATACTCTTGCCCTGCTTTTATCCGGGAGACTGAAATCATAAATTCCTTTTTTGAGCAGAGAAAAAGCTTTCTTTTCCTCGTTGTTCAAGGAAGAATACTTGTATTTGAGCCGGTTTATCAGGGAAGGCCTGTTTTCAAAATTGCCTGTTGCTGCCTTTGAAACTATTAATTTTGCCGTATCTGAAGGGATAATCCAAAGCCCGGAGCCGCTTTTCAAGCTTGTTTGCGGTTTTACTATTTCAAGAAGAGGAATCAGCTGCCAGGAGCAGTTTTTATTGAAGAAATAATACGGAAAGGCCGCTTTGCCGAGTTCCCATAAATGTCTCGTGAGATTTTCTTTTTCCACGGGTGAAAAGATAAGCGGATATTCCCATAAATCCCTGTTTTCCATATTGGAATATTCCTGTATCTTGAGATAATAGGGCATAGTGGTGAATTCGCCCGGATAAAGGCCGGAAAGCCCCTTTAAAGCGAAAAAAAGGCCTTTCTCATCGCCGGTGGAGGCGGCATAATTTACCGTATAATCTAAAAGCAGGGAATTGGGCCCTCCGCCTTTTTTTAAAAGCAGGAAGGTATGGCCGTAAAGAGTGGAGGGATTGTTGAGGTATCCGGCGGCAAAGACAAGACTGACAGATTCAGGCCTTATCTGATCAGCCCATTCCTGATAATCCTTGCATTGCGGCTGCGGGAAATTTTCGCTTATTTCCAAAGCGCGCTTAAGCCAGAAATACCTTTGCGGGAAAAGGCATTGCGGATTATTTTTTTCTTCGCCTTCGTAAAAAAAGCCGTTTATCAGAGCATTAAGCTCAGATTGCGGATTTATGCCGCCCCATTTGGAAAGAAAAAAGGCGGTATTTATATTTCTGCTTTTGAAATTGCCGAAGATATTTTTTTCATAATACAGAAGTTTCAGGAAATAAGGGTCTTTATGCAGTTCTTTTGACTTGGCCAGAGATATAAGCCTGAGCTTTTCAAGTTCCTTGGAAGGCTCAATTGAAAAGGCGGATGTAAAAAAAGAAATAAAAAGGGCCGCCCTTAAAATCAGAGCGGCCCTTTTCATATCAGTTATTGGTGAGTCTGTTTATTTCATTGAGGGCTTTGCCCGCGTCATTGGAAGCGAATATATTGTCATAGTTCTTTTGAAGCAGGGACGCGAATTCGGCCGTTTTTTCGCCTGTATAGCCGTAAAGGTAGGCGAGATTATTGATATATTCTCCTTTGCCCCAGGCGGCTTCCTTGGCTATCTGTTTATAGTTGGCTTCAATATATGAATGCCTGGCCATGGCGACTTTAACGAGACCCTTATTGTTGCAGTTAAGGGTGCCGGAAGTCATGGCGAATGTTTGATTGGCCGACGTGCCGTTCGTAGTGGCGGCCAGGATCTGGGACATGTCATTTTCCTTGAAAAGCATGCTGCCCAGACCGCATCCTGCGCTGCCGTAATCGGCCGCATAGGCGGCTGATATGCCGGCAAGAACAACTGCGATCGCTAACAGTTTTTTCATTAAGTCCTCCAAGTATTTTGCTGCGTCTTAAATTGTAACAATTTTTTATACTGCCGGCAAAAATATATAATTGATTCTTATGAACAGGGATTATGCCTCTTTTCTGGGCGCCAAAAGGCCTTTGAGCCTTCAAATAAACGACCTCTCGGCTCTTTTTTGCGGCGCTAAAAGCGTTGTCTATACTTCAATAAAAAATGCCGAAGATGAAAAGATGATTAAAGAGCTTTGTGAAGCTTTCAGATTCGATATAAGGGAACTTAGAAAATTTAGGGATATAGCCGGAAATGAAACGATGGATATACTCATAGGCAAAGACAGAAAAAAAATGGAAAAAGCGGCCTCGGCATATCTAAACGGCCGCCCGCATGAATGGGGGGTATGGCTTGATTATCCGCAATGCTGCGTTGAATTCTATGGAAAATGGGAAAAGGAAAAAAAGGAGAGTTTGGTAAAAAAAATAGCCGAAGCAAGCCGTAAAAACCGTTTTTTTGATTTCAGGATGAATAATGTCCTTAATTTTTATTCCAGGATAAGCAGCGAAAAGCTGAGAAATGAACATAAAAAATTTTTGGAAATTAATGCTCATTTATTCAGGCTTGGCCTGGATTTTGAGCCTGTTTTGCCATGGCATCCCTGTTCTTACAATTGCAGGAAATCCCTTGAAGCCGCCGAAACGATTTTTGATTTTATGGAAAAACAAATACCTCAAACGGCGGAAAAAAGAAAAAGGCTTCTTTCTTTGCCGGTAATTTTTAAGGATGATTTTGAGTGGTTCGTATTAAAAGGCAAATCTGTGAAAAACGCGGCAGGTTTTTTTGTTAAAGCCGACGGCATAGCCCCGCCTTTATCTTTGGCTGATAAAAAATATTTTGAGAAGGCGGCGCGCCTTTCAGCATCAAAAGATTTGGCCTTTTTCAAAAAAGAAGGCTATATACTTCTGCCTTTTAATTGATGCCGCCGGAAAGCGGGTTTTAAAAATTGAAAATTTCACCTTTTGCGGAAATTACTGAAATATTCCTTCGGCGGGTCCTGCGCTATAAGGTACAGGGACAGAAATATTATTAAACTGCCTGCCGCAAAAAACGATGCGCCTATCTTTTCGCAATGAGCCAGAATTTTATATTTCCCGAAAAACCATGTCCAATCATGTACGCCGCCGCCGGCGAGAGGCAAATTTTGTCTTATCGCGTCTTTCATATATATGGAGATATTGAGCATATTTTCGCCAAGCCAGAATACGCATAAACGCCAGCCCAGCTCCTGCCCGGTAATTAAGAAATGTCCGCCTATTACCGCAGGAAAAAGCAGCTGAAATATAGTGCCTCCCAGTATGCCGATAGTCTCGCCGAAAGGGCCAAGAAATACATGACCTGCCTCATGAAAAGCCAGATTTATGTAATCCAGAAAAGAAAAATAGTTTTCATGGCGAAGCCATTGGAAATACCATAGAAGCAGCAAAGCGGCCAGAATCGTTTTGAAATATTTCATATAAAAATTCTCGCTGTGAGAAAAGAAATGAATATGATAAGGCTCAGGTAAACAAAAAAATATCTCGGCAGAGGCGATTTGTCTGCTTCCGATTTTGTTATATCCGCGGTTAAATAAAGTTTTTCATTAAGCCCGGATGAAGATATTATATGTCCGTACGCGTCTATGAAAGCGCTTATGCCGCTATTTGCAGCTCTGATTAGGGGAGTTCTGTTCTCCGCAGCCCTGAATTGAGCCGCCGCAAGGTGCTGCCTCGGCATTAATGTGTCAAAATACCAGCCGTCATTGGTTATGTTTATAAAAACCTGCGCGCCTTTCTGCTTCTGCTGATAGAATAAATAGTCAAAGACGCTTTCATAGCATATTGAAATTCCCGCTGAAAGGCCGTTAATGTCAAAAGGTTTTTGATTCTCGGCTCCCGGCTCAAATTCTCCCATGGCGCCAAGAGCGCTGACCCTGCCGGCAAGAACCTCCCTGAAAGGAACATATTCTCCGAAAGGGACAAGCTGTCTTTTCATATACTCGCCCCTTATTTCTCCTTCAGGCGAAACAAGAAAAGCCGACACATGCCTGCCTTCCATTGATGAAACCGAGCCTATTATATGATATGAAGATGTCTTTCGCGCAAGAGACGACACTCTGTCAAATAAAGGTTTATCGTTTATCCAGCCGGGCAGGGCGTTTTCGGGCCATACTATCAAAGACGGTTTATGCCTGGATGCTTCCAGCGCCAGAGTTTCATTATCACTCATTATCTGTTCTCTGTATTTTTCATCCCATTTTCTGTAAAGCTCCACTGAGGGCTGAATTATAGCCGCCTTAAAAGACGAACTTTCAGGGGACAATTGCCTGCTGCAGCCGAAAAAAGCGGCAGCTGAAAAAACGGCTGAAAAAAATATTATTTTGAACAAAAAAGTTTTGTTTCTGCCTGCGCTGTAAGCCAGGGAAGATTGAGAGTAAACCATTAAAAACGAAAAACCGTATACCCCTATATGGAAGGCGTAAGGCAGCAGAAAAGAGTTATTATGCTGGGTATAGGCAAGATTAAACCATGGAAACCAGGCCATCCATTTATTGACCTGTGTTTTCGCAAAATCGGTTAAGACCCATGCTGAGCTTAAGCTTAAAGCCCAGGCGGCGCAGCCGAGCTTTTTAAAAAAGAAAGCGGCGAAGGATGGAATTATAAATTCCAGAGACAGCATAGCGGATAAGGCGATAAGAGCCAAAACGGCGCCGGCAAGTCCGACTCCGCCGGCCTGCATTGTAGGCACAAGCCAGTAGAGAATCTGTATGTAAAAGAAAAGCCCGAATAGAAATGAGTAAATTATTGCCGCTGACAGGCTTTTAGCATTTTTTACAGCAATAAAAAAAGGAATAAGGGCAAAAAAAGCCAGAGGCCATATATCAATTCCCGGATATGATAAAAAAAGCAGAAAAGAAGAGATTATAACCTGCAGAAAAGCTGTCATCAGCCGGCCTTTTAGCCGCGGTTTTACAGATCTTTACCGTGGCATTTTTTGTATTTTTTCCCGCTGCCGCAGGGGCAGGGATCATTTCTTCCCACTTTCAAGTTTGAAAATTGCGGTTTCTTTTCCTCTTTCTGTGCAGGCTGCTCTTTTGCGCTGCCGGCTCCTGCCTGCTGCTGTACAGGAGGTCTTACTATTCTCGGCGGCAATTGCATTCTGAAAATATATTCGGTCATTTGATCCCTGACCTTGTCAAACATTCTTTCAAACATGGCATAGGACTCTTTCTGATACTCTATGAGGGGGTCCTTTTGACCGTAAGCCCTTAAGACCACGCCTTTTCTGAGATGGTCAAGTTCATAGAGATGATTTTTCCAGTTATGGTCTATTATCTGAAGCAGCAGCACTCTCTGCATTTCCGAAAAATCAACTCCTCTCTCGGTAAATTCGCGGCGCCTTTTTTCAAAACTTTCCCTGACTTTGACAAGTATTTCTTCAAACATGGCCTCATATGAGGCCGGCTCTTTTTCTTTGGAATAATCAAGCTCAATGCCGAAGGACCTTTTGAGATAGGCGGTCAGATGTTCAAAATCCCAAAGCTGCGGCGATTTTTCTTTATCCGCGTACTGAGAGACATTGAATTCCGCGCTTTCTTCAATTATCTTTAAAACTCTCTCTTCCACGCCCTGCCCTTCAAGTATTATGTCTCTAAGCTCGTATATGGCCTGGCGCTGCTTGTTCATCACATTGTCATAATCTAGAATCTGTTTTCTGGTGTCAAAATTCATGGCTTCAACTCTTCTCTGAGCGCCTTCTATCTGGCGCGTGATGAGAGAGGATTCTATGACCTCGCCTTCAGCCATGCCTAGCTTTTCCATTATTGAGGATATTCTTTCCGAGCCGAAAAGCCTCATTAATTCATCGTCCAGAGAGACATAAAAAACCGAACTGCCCGGATCGCCCTGTCTGGCGCAGCGGCCCCTGAGCTGATTGTCTATTCTTCTGGATTCATGCCTTTCCGTGCCTATGACATGAAGGCCGCCCGCTTCATTTACAGTTTTCTGATTTTCCAAATCAGGAGGATTGCCGCCTAAGATTATGTCCGTGCCGCGGCCGGCCATATTGGTTGCTATGGTGACGGCCCCTTTTCTGCCCGCCTGGGCTATTATTTGCGCTTCCATTTCATGATACTTGGCGTTTAATACCTGATGCGGTATGCCTTTGGCGCGAAGCATCTGCGCAAGCTTTTCCGATTTTTCTATTGAACGGGTGCCGACAAGCATAGGCTGGCCTTTTTTCCAGCGCTGTTCTATTTCTGCCACTATGGCATTGTTTTTCTCCCTTTCAGTTCTGTAAACTCTGTCGGGATAGTCTATTCTTATGCATTTCCTGTTCGGCGGAATTTCAACGACGTCCAGCTTGTAAATTTCGGCAAATTCGGCCGCTTCAGTCATGGCCGTGCCTGTCATGCCGGAGAGTTTCTTGTAAAGCTTAAAAAAGTTCTGGAAGGTAATTGTGGCCAGAGTCTGGTTTTCTTCCTTTATGCGAAGATGTTCTTTGGCCTCTATGGCCTGATGCAGTCCGTCTGACCATCTTCTGCCCGGCATCAATCTGCCTGTGAATTCATCAACTATAACGATTTCGCCGTCTTTGACCACGTATTCAACATCTCTTTTGAAAAGGTGATGCGCTCTGAGGGCCTGGGTTATATGATGAGCCCATTCAGCATTAACATCATCGTAGATATTTCCCACATTTAAAATTCTTTCCGCTTTTTTGACGCCTTCTTCGGTTAAAACCACATTATGGCTCTTTTCGTCTATTATGGCGTCATAGCCCTTGCCGAGGTCTTCGCCTGTCCTTTTTGCGTCTATTTCCTCTTTTTCGGTTATGAATCTCGGATTCAGAAGCGGTATAAGCCTGTTCACTATGTAGTATTTGTCCGTGGACTCTTCGGCCGGGCCTGAAATGATGAGCGGCGTTCTGGCTTCGTCTATAAGTATTGAGTCAACTTCGTCGACAATGGCGTAGTTGAGGCCTCTCAATACTCTCTCGCTTTTGTCTATCACCATATTGTCGCGCAGATAGTCAAAGCCGAGTTCATTGTTCGTTATGTAGGTTATATCGCAGGCATACATCTTTTGCCTTTCTTCATGGGTCATATCATGCTGTATAAATCCAACGGTTAAACCGAGATAGGCGTGTACAGGGGCCATCCATGT
Source organism: Elusimicrobiota bacterium (assembly GCA_029267355.1). Taxonomy (GTDB): domain Bacteria; phylum Elusimicrobiota; class Elusimicrobia; order Elusimicrobiales; family UBA9959; genus JAAYVI01. The sequence continues at coordinate 12,947 of JAJUJA010000017.1, forward strand.
GGCGTCTCTTTTTGCCAGATAATCGTTCACGGTTACTATGTGAACGCCTTTGCCCGTAAGAGCGTTCAGATAAGCCGGCAGGGTTGAGACGAGAGTTTTTCCTTCGCCTGTTTTCATTTCAGAAATTTTTCCCTGATGAAGAACTATGCCGCCTATGAGCTGAACGTCGTAATGCCTCAGGCCTATGGTCCGCTTTGAGGCCTCTCTTACCGCGGCAAAGGCTTCCGGAAGCATGTCGTCAAGCGTTTCGCCCTTAGACAGCCTTTCCTTGAATTCGGCCGTTTTTTCTTTAAGTTCCTGCTGGCTTAATTTGGAAAATTCCTCTTCAAGTGAGTTTATGAGATCTATCGTCGGTTTTATTTTTGCTATATCTCTCTGGCTTTTTGTGCCTATGAAGGATTCAATTATCTTTTTTATCATAATAGATATATTAGACAATTTCTGCGGCAGTAATCAAATTGGCGGACTTAATGGGAAGCGAAAACTTTTTCGCCGATTCTGTCAGCCAGGGTGTAGTCGTCTATGAAAGGATTTCTGTTGCCCTGATATGTGTATATTCTGTCATTTCTTTCCCTTTCATAAGCGTCCGGCGGGTCCTGGCGATTCCATTGGAGATAGGTTCTTATCTTTGAAACGAAGAAATCTTCATAATTTGACGGCTTTATTTTTCTGTCATAGTATCTGACCACAAAATAAAGCAGGGACCTTGCTACATCTCCTTTGACGGCATCCGGCGGCTCAAAATATTCTCCGTCAAATCTAGCGCCGGAGTTAAGACTGTAATAGGGAGAATTTACATAGTAGAAGACGGCAGTGCCTCTATATCCGTTTGGTTTTGAGAAGGTGGGCCTTAAATGATGTAAGTCAGCTCTCATAGGAAGATTTTTATTGAAAAATGATTGCGGCCAAATATGCTCCACATTCATAAAATCACCGCTTATGCCGTCGCCGTTCTGGTCATTCTGCTCCCTATACGCCGCCCCCTCTGAGCTCTCGCCGTTTACGCATATCAGGGAATAAAAGGCGAAAACGCCGGGCCTGCCGTTTCCGCATTGGAAATTGTCTATGGTTGAGAACATCAGATTTGAGGCGGTTGTATAATTTACGGGATTTTTTATCTCGGTATTTTTATGAAGGTATTGGAAAAGGTTTTCTCCGCTTAAATTTGAATCAAGGTCTTCAAAGGCCTTATAAAGAGAATATTCCGGCTGAGGTAAATCAAAATGATAAGAATCGAGAGATATTTGCTCAATGGCCTTTTGCTGAGAGAAAAGGGGGGAGATAAAGAAAAGCAAAGCAAGAAGTTTTATCATGCCCCTAAAGCGTACTCGCAGGTTTGACCTGTCTCAAGGGACTATGGGGTAATGTGGTCTGGGTCTTTAGTCCTATTATTGCTTAGTCTTTGTTTTGTAAAATCTCTCTTATGAAAGAAAGTGAATCTAAATGGACCGTTCATTTGCAGCTTGGCCTTGAACTTTCTCTTTATGTCATAGTTTTTCTTGCTGCCGGCCTTTGGGCTGACTTAAGGTTTGATACGCGGCCTGTCTTTACCCTATTGGGCGTTTTCTTTGCCGTATTTTCAGTTTTTTACATCATATGGAAGCGCTTTTTGCGCAATAAACAATGAACTTGCTTTCAGCTTTTTTGCTCGGCTCGGCGCTTGGAAGTATAAACGGATTTATTTGCAGGATTCTTCTTAAAAAAAACCTGGATAAAAGCGATAAAAAATTTTTCTCCTTATTTTTTATGTGCCTGTTTTACAAGCTGCTGTTTCTTGTGTTATCTGTTTTGATTTTGAGATATGAAAAAAGTATAATCTTAATAATTTATTGTTTATCTCTTATAGTTTCTCAGCTTGTTTTTGAGTTGAAACCGCTCAAAAAATAGGCCGTTTTTAAAGCTTTATGGAATTGAAAGAAATTTTAGAGCATCACATAATAGACCATATATATTTCCGGCTTTCTTCCGCCGGCATAAATCTGCCTGTTTCCAAGCATCTTATGATGATTGCCCTCACGGCATTCATACTTGCGGTAATTTTCCCTGTCATAATCAGATCAAAAAGCTCTGTTTTAAGACCTTTCCGCTCAATGATAGAGATAATAACTCTGTTCATAAGAGACGAAATAGTGATACCTAATCTCGGCGAGAGCAATAAAGGATATACGCCGTATTTTGCCACTTTGTTTTTCTTCATACTCATAATGAATCTTCTGGGTTTTGTGCCCTTTGCCGCCACGGCCACGGGCAACATTGCAGTGACCCTTGCGCTGGCTCTTACCAGTTTTGTTTTGATAAACTTTGCCGGCATAAGGCATCAGGGCTTTGTGAAGTATTTTTCGCATATGGTTCCCTCAGGTGTGCCTGTATGGCTTTATCCCGTTATGTTTCCGATAGAATTGATAGGTCTTTTCACCAAATCTTTTGCCCTGGCTATAAGGCTTTTCGCCAATATGATAGCCGGCCATATAGTCATACTCGTTTTCATCAGTTTCATATTCATATTCGGCTCAATAAATCTGTACCTGGGGCTTTTTGTTACGGCTCCGGTTTCAGTTTTGCTGGTTCTTTTTATTTCTTTGCTGGAGTTGTTCGTAGCTTTTCTGCAGGCCTATGTGTTTGCATTCCTGACCGCGATATTTACGGGCGCGGCCATGCATCCGCATTGAGCCTTTGAGTTGAGCCGGCATAGTATGAACCGGTAATTTTAGGAGGAAAAATGGACATGACATTTCTTGGTATGGGTTATATAGGCGCGGGATTGGGCGCCGGAATAACTCTTCTCGGCGCCGGCCTCGGCATAGGCAAACTGGCTGCCAGCGCTCTTGAAGGCACGGCCAGACAGCCGGAAGCCGCAGGCACCATAAGGACCACAATGATCATAGCCGCGGCCCTCATAGAAGGCTTAGCCTTTTTGGCTCTGGTTATTTGTCTTCTGGCTTTGATGAATTTCGGCATGCCCAAGCAAGAGGCGGCTGAAACGCATCAGGTTCAAACTTCACAGTCCAAGTAAAGGCTGAAAATGGAAGCTTTAATAAAGCCTGAAACCGGCTTGATTTTCTGGACCGTTTTCATTTTTGCCATTCTTGTTTTTTTTCTTTCCAAAACGGCGTGGAAGCCGCTGCTTGACGCCGTTAATGCCAGAGAGGAAAGAATAAAACAGGATCTTGAATCTGCCAAAAAGGCCAGAGACGAGGCGGAAGCGGCAAAAGTGGAAATAGAGAGAAAATTAAGCGAGCTTTCGGCCGAAATATCTCTGAGACTGGAGAAAAGCTCCAGAGAAGCCGCTATTGAAAGGGACAGGATACTTGAAAAGGCTTCGGAGCAGGCCTCAATTCTGCTGGAAAATGCCAGAAAGGAAATAGAGGCGCAAAGAGCTCAGGCCGAGATACAGCTTGAGAAAAAAGTTATGGATATAGCCCTTCTGGTAAGCCAAAAGGCGCTGGGCGCCGTTGTGGACAGAAAGATAGACGCTCAGCTTTCACAGCAATTGGCCAAAGAGCTTGCTTCGGGCAAAATTAAAAAGGCAGGCTGATGAAAACGTCTCAAACCGCTGTTTGCCGAAAATATGCGCAGTCTTTTCTCGCCGCCGGCGGCAATCCGTCCAAAAGAAGGGCGGAGCTTGAAAAGGCGGCGGAGATCCTTTCTCCGTATTTGAAAATACTTTCCCATCCCTGCCTTAACCCGGCGGTCAAGAATGAGATACTCGGTAAAATCAGCGGCGTTTCAGGGCTTGGCATTTATATGGGAAATTTTCTGCGTATCCTTATAGAAAATAAAAGGATAGCTTTTCTCGGCGAGATAGCAAAAAAAGCTGTTGAGCTTGCCGATGAAGCCGAGGGTTTTAAATCGGCTGAAGTAGAAAGCAGATTTGACTTGGCTGAAGATGAGCTTAAGGGAATTAAAGAGGCTCTTTCAGCGGTTTTTTCAAGAAAGATAAAGGTAAGAACATTGAAGAACGAGGAACTTATAGGCGGTATAAGAATAAAGTCGGGAGACTTGCTTATAGACGGTTCGGTGAGAGGCAGGCTTGAAGCCATCAGAAGGAAAACTCTTGCCTGATTTAAACAGAGGTGCTTATGATCAAACCCGAAGAAATAACCGAGATAATAAAATCCAGGATAGAAAAATATGTGCCGGACTCACAGATAGATTCAGTAGGGCAGGTGGTAAATGTTGGAGACGGCACTGCAAGGATTTACGGCCTGAACAATGCCGTTATAGGCGAACTTGTGGAGTTTTCAGGTTCGGTCATGGGCATGGTTCTCAATATTGAAAGGGAAGGCGTCGGCGCAGTTATTATGGGAGAGGACTCTCTTATAAAAGAAGGGGATACAGTCAAAAGAACAGGCAAGGTTATGGAAATTCCTGTCGGCGAAGCCATGATAGGAAGGATTGTGGACCCTCTCGGCAATCCCATAGACGGAAAGGGCAGAATAGAGACAAAAAAGAAAAGGCCCGTTGAAATCATCGCTCCCGGCATAGTTGAAAGACAGCCGGTAAAAGAGCCGCTTCAAACCGGCATAAAAGCCATAGACGCCATGATACCGATAGGAAGAGGGCAGAGAGAACTGATAATAGGCGACAGGCAAACAGGGAAAACCGCCATAGCCATAGACACTATAATAAACCAGAAAAAAGAGCCTGAGAATACAAGGCCGATATGCATTTATGTGGCCATAGGCCAGAAAGAATCGACGGTAGCCAGAGTGGCCAAGATCCTTGAAGACAATGGCGCCATGGAATACTCAATAATAGTCTCAGCGTCTGCCTCTCAGCCGGCTCCTCTTTTATACCTTGCTCCATACTCCGGCTGCGCCATAGGCGAGGAATTTATGTGGAACGGCAGGCATGTGCTTGTAATTTATGACGACCTTTCAAAACATGCTCAGGCTTACAGGCAAATGTCTCTTTTGCTCAGGAGACCGCCTGGCAGAGAGGCCTATCCCGGAGACGTTTTCTATTTGCACTCAAGGCTTCTTGAAAGGGCCTGCAAATTAAGCGAGAAGAACGGCGGCGGCTCTTTGACCGCTTTGCCCATAATAGAGACTCAGGCCAATGACGTTACGGCCTATATACCGACCAATGTGATTTCAATAACTGACGGCCAGATATATCTTGAATCGTCTTTGTTCCATTCAGGCATAAGGCCGGCCGTCAATGTCGGCATATCAGTTTCCAGAGTCGGCGGCTCGGCGCAGATAAAAGCGATGAGACAGGTGGCAGGCCGGCTGAGAACGGATATAGCCCAGTATAATGAACTGGCCGCTTTCGCTCAATTCGGCTCAGATCTTGATAAGGCCAGTCTGGACCTTATAAAAAGAGGCGAGAGAATGGTTGAGCTTCTTAAACAGGGTCAGTATGCGCCACTTTCGGCCGAAGAACAGGTAATTTCGCTGTATGCCGGAACGCGCGGCTATATGGATGATATAGACAAGACCAAGGTCAAGGTTTTTGAGGAAAAACTTCTCTCTCATATGAAATCTCAAAGGGAAAGCCTTCTTGAAAGCATAAAGCTTAAAAAGGAGCTCAGCCCGGAAATAGAAAATGAGCTTAAGGAAGCTGTTTCAGCTTTCAAAGAGAAATATCTAAGGGAGGAGGCGTGAAATATCTGGTAACCGGCGCTGCAGGCTTTATAGGCTCAAATATCGCTTTTGCCCTGACCAATGAGAGAAAGGCGGCTGTCATAGGACTGGATGATTTTTCCAGCGGACATTTCAAAAATCTCGCCGGTTTTAACGGCGATGTTATAGGCGCCGACATAAGAGAGACCTCATGGTGGGAGAAAGCCGGCAGAGTTGACGCTATCTTTCATGAGGCGGCCATAACCGACACTACCGTAACGGACCAGAAAAAAATGATGGAAATAAATGTTGAGGCCTTCAAGAATGTTCTGGCCTATGCCGTCAAATATGATATCAGGACTATCGTTTACGCCTCGTCGGCCGCGACTTACGGCAGGGGCGAATGCCCCATGAAGGAAGATCAAAGGCCGGCGCCGGAAAATGTTTACGGTTTTTCCAAAGCGATAATGGACAATGTGGCCAGAGATTTCTGGGAAAAGAATCCCAAATTCAAGGTTGTAGGACTCAGATATTTCAATGTTTACGGCCCGGGCGAGGGATATAAAGGCAAATTTGCCAGCATGATATACCAGCTTTACCTTCAAATGAAGGCAGGCCGCAATCCGAGAATTTTCAAATACGGCGAGCAAAGCAGGGATTTTGTCTATATAAAGGACATAGTCAGAATAAACCTCAATGCTCTTGACGCGGAGAAATCCTGCATAGTCAATGCCGGCTCAGGCAAGGCGGAAACTTTCAATTATGTGATTGATTGCCTGAACAAGGCGATGAAGACGAAATTCTCGCCTGAATATTTTGATAACCCTTACGATTTCTTTCAAAACAGGACTCAGGCCGATTTAAGAAAGGCAAGATACCTTTTGAACTATTCGCCTGTCTGGAATCTTGAAGAGGGCATAGCCGACTATATCAAGGCTTTGGAGAGCAAATAATGGCTTCATTGCGCGACATAAGAAAGCATATACAGTCAATAAAGAGCATAAAGCAGATAACTTATGCCATGAAGATGGTGGCGGCGGCGAGAATTAAAAGGGCCCAGACTTCAATTCTTTCTGCAAGGCCTTATGCCATTGAAATGGAAAAAGCCATATCCATGCTTAAATGCGAAATGCTTGAAGATGATTTCAAGAATTCGTCTTCTTATAAATTTTTTCAAAGCCCCAATCCGGCAGGAGACATAGGTCTTGTTTTAATAACGTCTGACAAGGGTCTTTGCGGGGCCTTTAACGCTTCCCTGCTGAAAAAAGCGGTGGCTTTCATAAAGGCTAATAATTCGTCCAGGATTCACATAATAACGGTAGGCAAGAAAGGCAGAGATTTCCTGAGGAGAATAAAAAACGCCAATATAGAATTTTACTATGAGATATTCGGCATATTCCCCAAAGTGAATTATACGCATTCCAATCTTGTCGCTGAGAATATCATAAAGATGTATTCGGAGAAAAAACTGTCCAGGGTCTATCTGATACACAATGATTTCAAATCCATGGTGGCCCAGGAATTGAAAGAAGAGATTTTTTTACCGCTTGGAGAGCGTTTTGACAAAAAGTGCCAGACAGAGACGGCTGTTGATTTTTACTTTGAGCCGTCAAAGGAAAAGCTTCTTGAGAGTCTTATAGAAAGGCATATAAAATCTCAGATTTACAGGATTTTGCTTGAATCGCAGGCCGCCGAGCTTTCGGCGAGAATGAACGCCATGGAGAATGCCAGCAAAAATGCCGGCGAGCTTATGGACGGCCTTACTCTTAAAATGAACAAGACCAGGCAAGCCATGATAACTACAGAGCTCAATGAGATAGTCAGCGGCGCCGGCGCTTTGCAGGAGTAAAGCGGCTTTTAAGGAGAGAATATGGAAAAAGGAAAAGTGGTTCAGATAATAGGTCCGGTAATAGACGCCGAATTTCAGAAAGGCAAATTGCCGGCCATACTCAACGCTTTGGAAGTCAAATATCAGGAAGACGGAAAAGAAAAAACTTTGATTTGCGAGGTCGCCCAGCATCTCGGCGATAATACCGTGAGGGCCATAAGCCTTGGCGCCACAACGGGCCTTTCAAAAGGCCTTGACGTTTTTGATACTGGCTCTCCTTTGAAAGTGCCGGTAGGCGAGGCCTGTCTAGGCCGTCTGATGGATGTTTTAGGCCAGCCGCAGGACCACAGAGGCCCGATTGAGAGCCGCGAATATATGCCTATACACAGAACTGCGCCGCCTTTGACCGAGCAGAAAACTGCCCCTGAAATTTTTGAAACCGGCATAAAAGTCATAGATTTGCTTGCCCCGTTTATGAAAGGCGGAAAAATAGGCCTTTTCGGCGGAGCCGGCGTCGGCAAGACCGTGGTTATAATGGAGCTCATAAACAATGTGGCCCGCCAGCATCACGGGTATTCGGTTTTCGGCGGGGTCGGCGAAAGATCCAGAGAGGGCAATGACTTGTGGCTGGATATGCAGCATTCCAAACTTTCAGACGGCAGCACAGTTTTGTCAAAAACGGTGCTTGTATACGGCCAGATGAATGAGCCGCCTGGCGCCAGAGCAAGGGTAGGGCTTACCGCTTTGACGCAGGCCGAATATTTCAGAGATGTGAAAGGCCAGGACGTGCTTCTGTTTGTGGATAATGTATTCAGATATGTTCTTGCCAATGCCGAGGTGTCGGCTCTTTTGGGCAGAATGCCTTCGGCGGTCGGTTATCAGCCTACGCTGACAACAGAAATAGGCTGGCTTCAGGAGAGAATAACTTCAACCAAAAAAGGCTCCATAACCTCAATTCAGGCGGTTTATGTGCCGGCAGACGACCTTACGGATCCGGGCGTGGCAAATGTTTTCACGCATCTTGACGCCACGGTGGTTTTGTCCAGAAATATAGCCGAGCTGGGCATTTATCCCGCGGTGGATCCGCTTGACTCAACTTCAAGGATACTCGATCCCAGAGTCATAGGCGAAGAGCATTATCAGACCGCGAGAGGAGTTCAGAAAATACTTCAAAGATACAAGGAACTTCAGGACATAATAGCCATATTGGGCATGGATGAACTTTCTGACGAGGATAAGTTGATAGTTTCAAGGGCGAGAAAAATACAGAAGTTCCTCTCTCAGCCTTTCTTTGTCGCTCAGCAATTTACCGGCAGAGAAGGCAAATATGTGCCGTTGAAAGACACAATAAAGGGTTTCAGGGAAATACTTGAAGGCAAAGTTGACGATATTCCCGAGCAGAACTTTTATATGGTCGGCGGCATAGAGGAAGTTAAGAAATAAATATGTCAAAGATAAACCTGACCGTGCTTACTCCCGACAAGACTCTTCTTGCCGAGGCGGCGGTTGACAGCCTTGTTTTGCCGGCCTATGAGGGCGAGCTCGGCGTTTTGCCCGGACATGCTCCGCTGGTTGCCCAGCTTAAGGAAGGGATAGTAAAGTACAGAATTGACGGCAAAGAGGATTATATAGCCGTTTTTTGGGGCTTCGCCTATATCAACAGCAATAAGGCCGTTATACTTACCGAAATAGGCGAGCTTATCAAAGAAATAAATGAGGAAAGGGCCAGGCAAGAATATCAGAGGGCCAAAGACGCTATAAACATGAAGGGCGCGGATTTGGACCTTGACAGCGCCCAGGCATCATTGAAAAAAGCGGTGGTCAGAATGAAGCTGGCCCAGATAAAAAAGAGCAGGAATATTTAAGGGGACTTGCGTGAAATATAAATCTGCAGCTGTATGTCTTTTATTTTGTGTTTTCCATTTACATTCGCAAATCATGATGGAGGAAAACTCAAGCCAGGACGGGAAAAGCGAATTTAAGTTTCTGCTCGGCGGCGGTCAGCAGGCGGTCAAGGTCTATGATGAAAATCTAAACCTTATCAAAGAGAAAGGAGCCGTGCCTGACGGCAAGACTGTTTTGCTTGATTCCTCGGGAAAGATTTTGCGGGAACACGATTATAAAAACAATAAGCTTGACGGCACCGCAAAGATATACGGCAAAGACGGGATTTTGCTTAAAGAAATTGCTTTTAAGGCCGGCAAGAGAGACGGTTTTACAAAAACGTACAATTCAAGCGGCCGCCTTATTTCTGCCGAAAGCTTCTGCGCGGGGGAAAAATGCGGGAAATGGATTTCGTATTACGACAGCGGAAAACTCAAAAGCGAAATATCCTATATGTCTGAGGACAAAGACGGCGAATCAAAGTTTTATCATGAAAATGGAAAACCGGCCAGAATTGAAAATTATAAAAAAGGCAGGCCTGACGGCGTTTTCAAGGAGTATGATGAAAGGGGCGCTCTTATAAGCGAGGCAAGTTACAGCGAAGGGAAATACAACGGTTCGGTCTCTCATTACAGGGATGGAATATTGTCAAAAAAGGAAAGTTATAAGAACGGAGAGCCGGACGGAGAATGGGCGGTTTATGATTCTTCTGGAATTATTTCCGAATCTTATGTTTACAAAAGCGGCAAACTGAACGGTCTGTACAAAACCTATTACCCTCAGGGCAAACTGAAGAGAGAGGAAAATTTCGTATCAGGCGTAAAGGAAGGCCCTGCCAAGAGCTATTATGAGAACGGGAAAATAAAAGAGGATGAAATTTACTCTTCAGGCAGACTTTCAGGCGTGAGAAAAGAATATTACGAAAACGGGATTCTTAAAGCCGAGATGCTGTATAAGGACGGCTCTTTAAACGGGAAGCTGAAGAGATATTATCCTTCCGGGAATCTTTTAAGCGAAGAAAATTATTTGAACGGTCTGAAAGACTGGGTAACGAAGATTTACTATGAAACCGGAGAGGACTTGAAATATCTGGATACATATGTTCTCGGCGAGAAAATAAACAGAAAGGCCTATTCTCCAGAGGGCAAGATAATTTTTGACCAGGATTATCCGCAGACTTCAAAAAGAGAAAAGTAACTAAAACACTTTTTACAACGGAAAAATTTTGATTGACTCTGCCGCGTTTTGAAACAGAGGCGTTTAAGTTTAAGAATTGCGGTATTAATCTTTTGCCATCTCCTTGTTGAAATGACTGCCTTTTCTATTATATTATTGAATTATAGGAGCCCTGATGTCAGACCTTTTCCCGGCGATCATAAAAAAAAGAAAAACGCTTTTTGCGCTGGTTTCTGTCTGGATATTCTGTTTCGCAATCTCTTCGGTTTATTGCCAGGAAAATATCTCTTTTTCAATTAAACCGCTTGGAGAATTTTTGCCGGATACTGCGGTTTATAGCGCCGGCTCCTGCGGGAATTATTTTTACGTAGAAGGCGGAAATATTTATTTTTTTGCCTCGGATATATGGCTTTCATCGCAGGATAAAAAGCAGGTTGAGGGCGTATGCGACTCCTCTTTCTCAATCTGTTCAGCCACGGCCGCTTATTCCTTGAACGGAAAATGCTCTTTTAATAAGGATGAAAATAACTGGCCTCTGCCTGTGATTTCGCCTGATTTTAAGGAGTACTCCGGCATAAGGAAATACAGGATAAGGCAGCCTTTCCGCGCAAAAAAGGGGATATATTTCTTTTATTCCCTTATGAACAATTACGGCCCGGGCCTTTACGATTATTTCCGCGTAGGCCAGGGGTTGGCTTTCTCTGAAAAAATATCCGGACCATACTCAAAGCTTAAATACAACGGGAGCAATTTCTGGTTTTCCGATGTTGAGCCGGCTTTTGGCGAAGCTGTGATTGAAAGCGGCGGGAAATTTTACATATACGGCAACAATCCCGGAGCGCTTTACAAAAACGGCGCGGTTCTGGCGGCCGTGTCGGAAAAAGATTTGACGGATAAGAGCAAGTGGCTTTATTATACCGAGGATTATGAAGATAAAAAGTGGACGCCTGACTTGCCGGAAGCTTCCGTTGTGATAGAGGGCGCTGAGGACGAATTTTCCGTTTCATATAATGCGTATTTAAAAAAATACATTGCGATATTTTTCTCTCAGACTTTAAATAAGGTGCTGATGAAAACTTCAAATCAGCCGTGGGGGCCTTGGGAACAGGTTTATGAAATTAAAAAATGCCTGAAGGAAGAATACTGCAGGGCCGCCAAGGAAGCCCCGGCTCTTTCCATGGAAGGCGGCAGAAAAATTTTTATCATTCTTGAAAAGAAGCATATGCCGTATCTTTATGAGATAAATTTTTCTTAGCCGCCGCAGGGCGTAAAAATTGGATATGGAGGCGAAATGTCTGAATATAACATACTTGTGATAAATCCCGGTTCAACAAGCGATGAGGTCAGTTTTTTCAGAGGCAGAAAACTTATATTCCATAAGGTAGTCAGATATTCTCCTGAGGACTTGAAGCCTTTTGAAAATCAGAAAGTCACCTCTCAGTTCGAGATGAGAAAAAAACTTGTTCTTGAGGCCATGAAGGAAAACAACATCGCCATTGAGGATATACACGCCGTGATAGGCCGCGGCGGGCTTATAAAACCCATAGAAAGCGGAACATATGAGGTTGATGATAATTTGGAAAAAGATCTGAAAGAAGGAGTAATGGGAGACCATCCTTCAAATCTCGGCGGGCTTATAGCAAAGTCAATAGCTTCCGTATGCAAAGTTAAGGCCTTTATAGCCGACCCAGTCGTCGTTGACGAGATGGATACTATAGCGAGATATTCAGGTATGCCGGAAAATCCGAGAATATCAATTTTTCACGCCCTGAATCAAAAGAGAGTGGCAAGGCATGCCGCCAGACAGCTTGGGAAGCCCTATGAAGAATGCCGGCTTATAGTAATGCACGGCGGCGGTGGCATATCCATAGGCGCACATAAAGACGGCAGAGTTATAGACGTTAATAATGCCCTGGACGGCGAAGGGCCGTTTACCCCGCAGAGAAGCGGCGGCGTTCCCTCGGGTGGCCTTGTAAAGATGTGCTTCTCAGGAAAATATACGCTTGATGAAATGAAACTGAAACTTAAAGGCAAAGGCGGCCTTGTGGCCTATACCGGCACAAGCGATATGATAGCGATAAGAAAATACATAGACACAGGAGAAGTTGTGCCCAACAGCGGCCTTGACCCCAATAAAGTCACGAGGGAAAAAGCCAAAGAGGCGATTTTGGCCATGTCTTATCAAATAGCCAAGGAGATAGGCGCTATGGCCTGCGTTCTGGAAGGGAAGGTTGACGCCATAGTGCTTACAGGCGGCATAGTCAGAGAGGAAGACTATGTTACTGCCGAATTGAGAAGGAGAACCGAGTGGATAGCGCCGGTGCTGGTTTATCCCGGAGGCGATGAAATGTCGGCTCTCAGGCAGGCTTGCGAAACAGCCCTGAAAAATCCCAAAAAAATAAAAAAATACTAAGGAGAAAAATATGAACTTCAAAAATCATGATGAACTTATAGCCAGGGTTAAAGGAAAATCCAACAGGGTTATAGTGCCGGGCGCAAATAATGAGGAAGTTTTGGAAGCCTGTAAGATGGGCGTTGAATACGGCCTTATTTCCGGCGGCCTTCTTATCGGCCCTTCAGAACAGATAAAAAGCTGCGCAAAAAATGCGGGGATAAAACTTGATATCTTTGAGATAAAAGAAGAAAGCGATATGGCCA
>JAJUJA010000030.1 GCA_029267355.1 Elusimicrobiota bacterium
CGCTTTTGGCGGCTTTCTGAACCTTTTCCAGAAGCCTGAGGTCCACATAAGGCCCTTTCTTAGAAGATCTGCTCATTCATTCCTCCGTTATTGCGGCTGGACGCCGGATTTTCTTCTGTCCTGAACTATCATCCAGCTCCAAATTTTGCTCTTTGTCCTGGTTTTAAGGCCCTTTGAAGGCTGATTCCAGGGAGATCTCGGCACATTATTGCCCTTGGAGTGGCCGCGGCCGCCGCCAAGAGGATGGTCAACAGCGTTCATTGCGCCGCCTCTGACCGTGGGTCTTATGCCGAGATGTCTCTTTCTGCCGGCTTTGCCGTAGGTTATGGTATTATGTTCCACATTTCCTACCTGGCCTATGGTAGCCATGCAGTTCTTTAAAACTTTTCTTATTTCGCCGGAAGGCATTTTCAATAAAACATAGTTGCCTTCCTTCGCCATAATCTGCGCCTGAGCGCCGGCTGAGCGGGCAAATTGCGCGCCTCTGCCCGGCACCATTTCTATGGCGTGAACAAATGTGCCGTCAGGTATATTGCAAAGCGGCAAGGCATTGCCCGGCTTTATCGGAGCATCCGTTCCGCTTATTATTTCGCTTCCGACTTGAACGCCCACAGGAGCCAGTATGTATCTCTTCTCTCCGTCTTTGTAATTGAGAAGGGCTATTCTTGCATTCCTGTTAGGGTCGTATTCAATGGCAACAACTTTGGCAGGAACGCCGGCTTTATCCCTTTTGAAGTCAATTATTCTGTAAAGGCGCTTGTTTCCGCCGCCGTGATGCCTGACCATAAGCATGCCGGTATTGTTTCTGCCTCCGTTTTTTCTAAGTCCGAAGGTAAGCGATTTTTCCGGCTCCGTTTTGGTTATATCGGAGTAATCGCTCATCGTCATGAACCTTCTTGAAGGCGTATACGGTCTGAAAGATTTTATAGGCATATTGTCTCCTTACACCTTTGGCGTATCTGTGAAATCTATTTTCCCTTCTTTAAGCGTGACTATAGCTTTTTTCCAGTCAGGCCTTTTGCCTTCATAGCGGCCGACCCTGTGCCATTTCCCGCGGACATTTATAGTTCTGACATCAGAAACTTTGACCTTGAAAATTGTCTCAATCGCCTTTTTTATTGAGAGTTTGTCAGACCAGGGAGCTACTCTGAAAACATACTGATTGCTTTCCTTCAGGCCGACGCTTTTTTCGGTCATTAAAGGGGCTTCTATTACCTTGTAGGGGTTAAGGCTCATTTTACCTCCAGTCTCTTGGACAGCTTATCAAGAGCGCTTTTCTCTATAAGAACGAAATTGCTTCTCATTATGTCCATAAGGTTGACATCCGCAGCGGTCCTGACTGAAAAGCCTTTGACATTTGAGCAGGCCAGCATAAGCTTAGGATTTTTTTCCGATGAAACCATAAGAGTTTTCTTTCCTGCCACTTTCACCTTCTCCATAACTTCAATAAAAGCAGAAGTCTTAACGGAGGAAACATCGAATGATTCAAAAACCATAACGGAGCCTGCTGCATATTTGTCTGACAGGGCCTGAATGAGTCCGAGCGTCCTCTTATGCGAAGGCAGGCTTATGGAGAAATCTCTGGGTTTGGGGCCGAATACCACGCCGCCCTTTCTCCACAAAGGAGAGCGTATGGAACCCTGTCTGGCGCGGCCTGTATGTTTCTGTTTCCAAGGTTTTCTTCCGCCGCCGGAAACCTCGGTCCTTGTCTTTGTTGAGGCGGTGCCTACTCTGGCTGAAGCATTATAATACTTCACCAGCTCATGAAGGAAATAAGGATCGCTTTTCGCGCCGAAAATATTTTCGGGCAAAGAGACTTTCCCTTTTTCTTCTCCTTTGAAATCAAAAAGTTTGGTTTCCATTTTCAACTCCTCTCCGTTTTACTTTTTCTTGGCCGGGGCTTTTGCCACTTCTTTCTTTGTCTTGGACTTGGGCTGAGCTATTACCGGCTTGGGAATTTTCTTTACGGTTTTAAGCATATAAACTATGCTGCCCTCTTTTCCGGGCACGCCGCCGTTTACAAGAACAAGATTTTTTTCAGGCAGAACTTTAACTATCTGCATCTTGTGAACGGTGACCCTCTCGCAGCCGAGATGTCCGGCCATTCTCTGGCCCGGCATAACGCGGCCGAGAGCCCTTCTGGAAGCCAGACCGCCCGGAGCCCTTTCTCTGTCTGAAGCGCCGTGGCTGGCCGGCTGGCCTCTGAAATTATGTCTTTTCATGCCGCCCGCAAAGCCCTTTCCTATCGTTATGCCCTGTACATCTATCCAGTCTCCGTCATTGAATCTGCCGGAGAGAGAAACGGTCTGGCCGGGGGCAAAACCGTCCGTTTTTTCAACTCTCACTTCCTTAAGATGTTTAAGCGGCTTCAAATTATTCTTGGAAAAAACGCCTTTAAGAGCTGAAGGGAGATTCTTTTCCTTTCTGTGGCCGAAACCGAGACAGACGGCATTGTAGCCGTCATTGTCCTTAGTCCTCACATATGCCACTCTGCAAGGGCCGGCTTTAAGGACCGTCACACCCTTGAGCTCGCCGTCAGCAGTATAGACCTGAGTCATTCCGACTTTTTCGGCTATGATAAATTTGAAATCGGCGGAGACCTCGGCCGGTTTTTCCTGCTGATTTTCCTTATTGAGATTTTCGTTTTCCTGTGTCATAACTTTCTCCGTGGTCTTTTTTGCTTTTCAAAAAAGACAAAAAAACATACGCCGCTAAAACGGCTTTTCTTTCGAAATTTTTCAGTCTCTTATAGGAGCGGAAGAATATTTTTTTCTCTCCCGCTAAAATATGTTAAGACCTAAAAATAAAGAAGCCCCTCATGAGAACTTCTTTCAAGAATTTACTTCAAAAGAACCATAGAACAATTAAGGTTTAGCAACATGATTATTATAACAAATCTTGAAAGAAATATGCAACATTTTTATGGAATGCCGCAAATTCAAATCCTATAACTTTAAAAGATCAGATGGCAAAAAATCCCGGCCCTGACGGAATAAAATAAAAAGCCCCGGCTTTTGCCGGGGCTTTCGCAATCCGCATGCGGCTATTTGTAAAGCTGAAGCTTTACTTCCACGCCGCTGGGCAAATCCACGGAATTCAAGGCATCCGCAGTTTTATTATTCGGATTGATTATATCTATCAATCTGGAATGAGTCCTTATTTCAAACTGCTCTCTGGACTTCTTATCCACATGGACAGATCTGTTGACCGTATATTTCCTTATCTGCCTTGGCAAAAGAACCGGACCGGAAATCATGGCGCCGGTCCTTTTGGCGGCGTCTATTATCTTGGCTACGGCCTGATCAAGAAGCGAATTGTCGCTTGACTTGAGTTTTATTCTTATCTTATCCATCGCGCTGTTTTGTTTTTTTTCTTCGGCCATAAAATCTCCGTTATTCCAGAATCTCGGTCACCACGCCGGCGCCTATCGTGCAGCCGCCTTCGCGTATAGCAAACCTCAATCCCTTCTCCATAGCCACAGGCGTTATCAGCTCAACGGTTATCTCCGTATGGTCGCCGGGCATTATCATCTCTACGCCGGGCTTCAACTCCACGCTGCCGGTAACGTCGGTGGTCCTCAAGTAAAACTGAGGCTTGTAGCCCTTGAAGAACGGCGTATGTCTGCCGCCTTCATCCTTGGTCAATATATAAACTTCGCCCTTGAATTTCTTATGCGGCGTCACGCTCTTAGGAGCCGCTATTACATGGCCTCTCTCTACCTGGTCCTTCTCTATGCCTCTCAAAAGAATGCCGATATTGTCGCCGGCCATCGCTTCGTCAAGAAGCTTCCTGAACATTTCAAGTCCGGTCGCTACTGACTGCTTGGTGTCGCCAAGACCAACTATCTCTACAGCGTCGCCTACATGTATCTTGCCTCTTTCAACTCTGCCTGTCGCCACTGTGCCGCGCCCAGTTATTGAAAATACGTCTTCCACTGCCATCAAGAACGGCTTATCTGTCTCTCTCTTCGGCTCGGGTATCGATGTATCCAGAGCTTCCAAAAGCTTCATTATCGCAGGCTCGCCAAGCTCGCCCTGATCGCCTTCCAAAGCCTTCAAAGCGCTGCCTCTAATTATAGGTATAGTATCGCCGGGGAATTCATACTTCTTGAGCAAATCTCTTATTTCAACTTCAACAAGGTCCAAAAGCTCTTTGTCGTCAACAAGGTCAGCTTTGTTCAAAAATACAACAAGACTGGGCACATTGACCTGTCTGGCAAGAAGAACGTGTTCTCTCGTCTGAGGCATAGGACCGTCTGCTGCGCTCACCACAAGTATGGCGCCGTCCATCTGCGCCGCGCCGGTTATCATGTTCTTAATATAGTCGGCATGGCCGGGGCAGTCTATATGCGCATAATGCCTCTTGTCTGTCTCATACTCAACGTGAGAGACTGCCACTGTCACTATCTTGGATGAGTCTCTTACCACACCGCCCTTGGCTATCTCGGCGTACTGCATCTCCTTAGCCTTGCCCTTCTTGGACAATACCCTGGTAAGAGCGGCCGTTAAACTTGTCTTGCCATGGTCAACGTGGCCTATCGTGCCTACGTTCACGTGCGGTTTGCTTCTTTCAAACTTTGCTTTTGACATATTATCTCCTTATTCTTTATTGGCCACCGCGGCTCTCTTTTCCACCACGGCCTTGGCCACGTTAGAGGGCACTTCTTCATAGTGACTGGGCTCAAGATTGAACGACGCTCTGCCCTGGGAAATGGATCTGACTGCAGTAGCATATCCGAACATTTCCGAAAGAGGCACTGTGCCCCTTATAAATTTGACATTTCCTCTATTGCCCATTTCGGCAATTTTCGCCCTTCTGGAGTTAAGGTCGCCTATGACATCGCCCATATTCTCTTCGGGAGTCACGACTTCAAATTTCATTATCGGCTCAAGAAGATAAGGAGCGGCGTTTTTACAGGCGGCTCTTAAAGCCATGGCGCCTGCTATCTTGAAAGCTATTTCCGAAGAGTCAACTTCATGGAAAGAGCCGTCAAACAGCGTGCATCTCAAATCCACGAGAGGAAAACCCGCCAAAGCGCCGGTTTCAAGCGCTTCTCTGCAGCCTTTTTCAACGGCAGGGATATATTCTTTGGGTATTCTGCCCTGCTTGATGGCATCAACGAACTCAAAGCCCTTACCTGGTTCAAGAGGTTCCACTTTAACCCAGACATGGCCGTATTGTCCGCGGCCGCCTGACTGCCTTATGAACTTGCCTTCCTGTTCTACCTGCTTCTTTATGCTTTCTCTGTAAGCAACCTGAGGCTGGCCTATATTGGCCTGAACCTTAAACTCTCTTCTCAATCTGTCCACTATTATATCAAGATGAAGTTCGCCCATGCCGGATATTACCGTCTGGCCGGTTTCCTCATCTGTCTTGATCTTGAAGGTTTGATCCTCTTCGGCAAGACGCCCCATGGCCAGACCCATCTTTTCCTCATCTTCCTTGGATTTGGGCTCTATGGCTATGGATATGACCGGTTCAGGGAATTTCATTCCTTCCAGAACTATAGGAGCATTTGTATCGCATATGGTTTCGCCGACAGTGGCATTTTTGACGCCGACCACGGCGGCTATATCTCCGGCTTGTATTTCTTTTATTTCCTCTCTCTTGTCGGCATGCAGTCTAACCATACGGCCAACTCTTTCCGAAGTCCTTTTCTTGGCAAAATAAACGGCGTCTCCCTGTTTAAGAACGCCGGAATAAACTCTGACGAAGGTCAGTTTGCCGACGAAGGGGTCCGCCTGTATCTTGAACATCAAAGCCGAGAACGGCTCCTTGTTTGAAGCTTTTCTCTCTATTTCATTTCCGGTATTCGGGTCAGTGCCTTTCACCGGAGGGATATCCAGCGGGGAAGGCAGATAATAAGTCACATTGTCCAGAAGCGGCTGAACGCCCTTGTTTTTATAGGATGAACCGCAAATAACAGGGAAAAATTTAACGGCCAAAACGCCCTTTCTTATCGCGGCTCTCAGTTTTTCCGGAGGAAAATCTGTTTTGCCGGCCAAAAAACCTTCCATTATTTCTTCGTCAAAATCAGCAAGCTTCTCAACAAGTTTTTCCCTGTACTCTTTGGCTTCTTCAAGCTGATCAGCCGGTATATCAACTATGTCAAAATGAGCACCGAGCTGATCGCCTGTCCAGATCCTGGCTTTCATATCGACAAGATCTATCAAGCCCTTATATGTTTCAGTTACGCCTATCGGAAGCTGTATAGGCCAGGCATTGGCGCCGAGCTTTTCTATTATGGACTTATATGACATATAGAAATCCGCGCCTATTCTGTCCATCTTGTTCACATAAGCTATTCTCGGAACATTGTACTTGTCCGCCTGTCTCCAAACCGTTTCGGACTGCGGCTCAACACCCTGCACGCCGTCAAAGACGACAACAGCGCCGTCAAGAACTCTCAAGCTTCTTTCAACTTCGGCTGTGAAGTCCACATGTCCCGGAGTGTCTATCAGGTTTATATTGTATCCGTTCCATGAGGTTGAAATGGCGGCCGCTGTTATGGTTATGCCTCTTTCCCTTTCCTGAGGCATCCAGTCAGTGGTTGTATTACCTTCGTGTACTTCGCCTATTTTATGTATCTTGCCGGTATAGTAAAGTATTCTTTCCGTCGTTGTGGTTTTGCCCGCGTCTATGTGGGCGATAATTCCTATGTTTCTAAGTTTTGAAAGATCTATGTCAGCCATTTATTCTCCCTTTGATTCTACCAGCGGTAATGAGCAAAAGCTCTGTTGGCTTCGGCCATCCTGTGAGTATCCTCTCTTTTCTTGAAAGCTGTGCCTTCTTTTTTATAAGCCAGTATTATTTCCTCGGCAAGCCTTTCTTTCATTGGGGCGCCGGTCCTTTCTCTGGCGGCGCTTATTATCCATCTCATGGCTATGGATGAGCCTCTGAGAGCCGGGACTTCAACAGGCACCTGATAGTTTGCGCCGCCGACTCTTCTGGCTTTAACTTCCAGAAGCGGCTTTACATTCTCTATCGCTTTATTGAAAACGGACAAAGGCTCTTCCTTTGTCTTTTCCTTTATTATATCCAAAGCGCCGTAAACTATTTTTTCCGCGGCCAGTTTTTTGCCTTCAAAATTCATTTTGTTTATAAACCTGGAAAGCAGTACGGAATTGTATTTAAAATCCGCGGGAGGCAAGCCTCTTTTTTCTCTTGGTCTGAGTCCTTTCCTTGGCATAGTTTCTCCTTATTTCTTGGCTGCTGCGGCCTGTCCGCCGGCTTTGGGTTTCTTGGCTCCGTATAAAGAGCGGCCCTGTCTTCTGTTTTCAACGCCTGAACAGTCCAAAGCGCCTCTTATTATGTGGTATCTGACACCCGGCAAATCTTTAACCCTTCCGCCTCTCACAAGAACTATTGAGTGTTCCTGAAGATTGTGGCCTTCACCCGGAATATAGGCGGTAACCTCTATTTTTGAGCTGAGCTTTACTCTTGCCACTTTTCTCAAAGCTGAATTGGGCTTTTTGGGAGTGGTGGTGTAAACTCTTGTGCAAACCCCTCTTCTCTGGGGGCAGGCCATAAGAGCCATGGATTTGCTCTTGGCCAGATTCTTAGTTCTTCCTTTGTTCACTAACTGATTCGCCGTTGCCATAAAAATTAGCGCTCAAACTACTGCGCCTTTTCCTCCTTTTGGTTTTCGGTAAAAATCTTTTTTGTCGAAAGCCCGGTTCCGCAGGGCACCAAATGTCCTATTATAACATTTTCTTTGAGTCCTTTCAAATCGTCGCTCTTGTTTGTTGTGGCGGCGTCCGTAAGAACTCTGGTGGTTTCCTGGAAGCTGGCGGCTGACACAAAAGAATCGCTGGCCAGAGAGGCCTTGCTTATGCCGAGCAAAACGGGCTCCGCCTGAGCCTCTTCAAGTCCCTTTTCTCTGGCTGACTCATTTTCCTCAAGGAACTGCTTCTTTGAAACTATTTCTCCCTTGGAAAATCTTGTCCCGCCTGCATTTGTTATTCTTACATTGGACAGCATCTGCCTTACTATGATCTCTATATACTTGTCGTTTATGTTGACGCCCTGTATCCTGTAAACTTCCTGTATGGAATCAACAAGCAGGGTTTGAACTTCTCTGATACCCTTTACTTCAAGTATGTCCCTTATGTCAATTGAGCCGTCAGTAAGCTGCTCTCCGACAGCGACTCTGTCGCCGGTATAAACGATGGAATGCTTGCCGAAAGGTATTGTATAGGTTTCAACAGAACCGCTTTCCTCGTCTTTAACCGTTATTTCAACCAGACCCTTCTGATTGGTGCCTACTGTCACAGTTCCAGCTATTCTGGATATTATGGCAGGATTCTTCGGTTTTCTTACTTCAAAAAGTTCCGCCACTCTGGGCAGACCGCCTGTTATGTCGCGGGTTTTGCCCGAAACATCCCTGTTGATCTTGGCTATTACGTCTCCGGCTTCCACTTCTTCGCCTGGCTCAACAACTATCATGCTGTCCACAGGCAGCTCATAGCTGTCTGCAACCTTTCCGTCCTTTTCAACAGCTATTCTGGGATTAAGTTTACTGCCTCTGTGTTCTATGATTTTTCTTTCTACTATGCCGGTCACCTTGTTTCTTTCTTCGTGAAGGCTTCTTCCTTCAACTATGTCAATATAGTTAACTTTTCCGGCGGTTTCGGTAATTATCGGCATTATATGCGGGTTCCATTGAACCAGTATATCGCCTTTCTTTACCCTTGACTTGTCCTTAATAAGAACGGTGGAACCGTATGTTACCTTAATTTCCTGAGTCTTTTCACCTTTTAGAATTATATACCCGGCTCTTGAGACGCATATATTTTCGTCCTTTCTGTTCTTTATGACCTCAACATCTTTAAACTCTACTATGCCGTCAAAATCAG
The DNA here is from genome assembly GCA_029267355.1 of Elusimicrobiota bacterium. GTDB lineage: Bacteria > Elusimicrobiota > Elusimicrobia > Elusimicrobiales > UBA9959 > JAAYVI01. The sequence goes on from JAJUJA010000030.1 coordinate 8,856, forward strand.
CTTTAGCTTCGGAGCTTTCCAATTCTCTTGCGGCAGTTCCGCCTATATGGAAAGTTCTCAGAGTAAGCTGAGTGCCGGGTTCACCTATGGACTGAGCCGCGATTATGCCTACCGCCTCACCGACCTCTATAGGTTTGTTATTGGCAAGGTTAAGGCCAAAGCATTTTGAGCATACTCCGTCTTTTGACTCGCAGGTCAAGACGCTTCTGACAGCGATTTTTTCAAGCCCTGAGGCAGCTATTTCTTTTGCATCCTTTGCAGTGAGATACTGTCCGGCCTTTATTTTCACTTCTTCGCCTTTTTTATTTGTAAACTTTATGTCCTCGCAAAGGACGCGGCCTGTAAGTCTTTCTTCAAGACTTTCAAGAATATCGTTGCCGGCGCGCAAATCCTTTATCTCAACTCCGTTGAGCGTGCCGCAATCTTCTTCAGTTATCACCACATTATGAGCCACATCTATAAGCCTTCTTGTAAGATAACCGGCGTCGGCGGTTTTCAAGGCTGTATCAGACAAACCCTTTCTTCCGCCGTGAGTTGATATGAAGTATTCAAGAACTGTGAGGCCTTCTCTGAAATTGGCGCGTATCGGGTTTTCTATGATTTCGCCCTTTCCGCCGGTGAGCTTTTTCTGCGGCTTGGCCATAAGGCCTCTCATACCGGCCAGCTGCCTTACCTGCTGTCTTGAACCTCTGGCTCCGGAATCGGCCATCATGAAGACGCTGTTGAACCTTGATTCCTTCGGATTATAGTCTTTGCTTTCGGATTTTTTCATTTCCGCAAACATCAGGTCGGCAACCTTATCGCTGACATTGGTCCATATGTCAACTATCTTGTTATATCTTTCAACATCGGTTATGAGTCCTTCCTGGGCCTGTTCTTCTATTTCCTTGACCATTTTGTCGGCTTTGCTTATTATCTCCTCTTTTAACTGAGGTATTTTCATATCTGCTATTGATATTGAAAGGCCTGACACAGTTGAATAGTGAAAGCCGAGATTCATCAGATTATCAAGGAGTTTGACCGCGGCATGCTGGCCCATATTTTCTTCGCCGTAAACTCTGGCGACAAGGGCGGAAAGATCTTTTTTGCCTATGACTCTGTTATACTCCTTCACATCCAGCTGTTCCGGCAGCGCCTTGAAAAATATTATTCTGCCCGCGGTGGTATAATCCTTCCATCCTTTGGCGTCTTTTAAAACCTCTCCTTTCTCATTTTTTTCGGGTATGGCGTTAAAGCCCTTCACTTTTATCGGAGCATGAAGATCCAGAATGCCTCTTTGATAGGCGCTCATGGCCTCTTCAAAATCGGAGAAATACATTCCCTGGCCTTTCTCGCCGTATTTTATCTTTGTGAGATAGTTTATGCCGAGCACCATATCGTGAGATGGAGAAGCTATAGGCCTTCCGCTGGCCGGAGAGATGATATTATTCGTAGCCATCATCAGGGTTCTTGCTTCCATCTGCGCCTGAGGCGATATGGGAACATGCACAGCCATCTGGTCGCCGTCAAAGTCGGCATTGAAGGCCGCGCAGGTAAGAGGATGAAGCCTTATGGCAAGACCTTCGACCAGAACCGGCTCAAAAGCCTGTATGCCGAGACGGTGAAGAGTAGGAGCGCGGTTAAGCATAACCGGATGTTTTTTGGTCACTCTTTCAAGTATGTCCCATATTTCATTATCGGCATGCTCAAGTTTTTTTCTGGCTATTTTGAGCGTTATATTTTCCTTCTTTATAAGCTCTGAAAGCACAAAAGGCTTAAATAGCTCAAGAGCCATTTCCTTAGGCAAACCGCATTGATTTAATTTGAGTTCAGGCCCGACGACTATGACGGAACGGCCGGAATAGTCCACTCTTTTACCGAGAAGATTCTGTCTGAAACGGCCCTGTTTGCCCTTAAGAATATCCGAGAGAGATTTAAGCGGTCTGTTGGCTGAGCCCATCATTGTCTTGCCGCGGCCGCCGTTTTCTATCAAAGCGTCAACCGCTTCCTGCAAAAGTCTCTTTTCGCTCAGTATCATCAGCTGCGGAGCGCGCAGAGATTCCATATGCTTAAGCGTATTGTTCCTGTTTATGATCCTTCTGTAAAGATCATTCAAGTCGCTTGAAGCGAATCTTCCGCCTTCAAGGGGAACAAGCGGTCTGAGATCAGGCGGGATTACGGGCAAAACGGTAAGTATCATCCATTCAGGTCTTGTGCCGTTCTTGATAAAGCTTTCAAGCATCTGCAGCCTTTTTATAAGCTTGCCTCTTTCCTCTCCATCCTTGACCACATCCATTTCCTTATTCACTTCGTCAAGCTCTTTTTTCAAATCCATAGCTTCAAGAATTTCCTTGATAGCGCCGGCGCCTATGCCTACTTTTATTTTCGGAAATTTCTTTTTGACCTCTTCAAGCTGAGACTCTGTCATCACATCGCATTTTTTGTACTCAACTCTGCCGGTAACAGGGTCTTTGGTGTCTTCAAGAACTATATAAGCGGCGTAGTAAACCACTTTTTCCAGATCGCTTGGCCTCATATTCAGGAGAAGACCTATTCTTGAAGGGCTTTTTCTCAGAAACCATATGTGAGCGACCGGGGCGGCCAGATCAATATGGCCCATTCTTTCTCTTCTGACCTTGGACTCAGTAACTTCAACGCCGCATCTGTCGCAAACCACATTCTTGAATTTTATCCAGCGGTATTTGCCGCATTCGCATTCAAAATCCTTGACCGGACCGAATATCCTCTGGCAAAGCAGGCCGTCTTTTTCCGGTTTAAGCGTGCGGTAATTTATAGTTTCCGGCTTTTTGACCTCTCCGTAAGACCAGGCCTTTATTTTTTGAGGGCTGGCAAGTCCTATTTTTATTCCGTAAAAATCGGAGAAATTAAGGTCCTTTTTGGCCTTGGGAGATTTTTTCCCGGTGAGAAATTCTCTTGCGGAAGAAAGCGATATTTCGTTCATTTTCTATCTCCTTGAATTATTTAGATGCAGACTTCCTCGAAGCCTTTTCCTCTTTTTTATCTTCATCCGCCTCAACATCGGTTTTCGCGGAACTTTGTGAAGTAAGCTCAACATCTAAGGATAAAGCCTGAAGCTCTTTCACCAGCACCTTGAAGGATTCAGGGACGCCGGGCTCATTGGGGAACTCGCCCTTTATTATATGCTCATACATTCTGTTTCTGCCGGCAAAATCATCCGACTTTACCGTGAGCATCTCCTGCAGCGTATATGCCGCGCCGTAGCCTTCCAGCGCCCAGACTTCCATTTCGCCGAATCTCTGACCGCCGAAAAGCGCCTTGCCGCCGAGGGGCTGCCTGGTGATGAGGCTGTAAGGCCCTATGGATCTGGCATGGACCTTGTCCTCGACCAGGTGTATCAGTTTAAGAACATACATGTATCCTATAGTGACCTTCTCCTGGAAAGGTTCGCCTGTTCTGCCGTCATAAAGCGTTATTCTGCAGTAATCATCCGGCAAATATTCCTCGGGAACGCCTTCATTTTTCAATTTTTCCTTGGCCTTTCTTATCTGCTCTATTACCTGCTCTTCCTTTGGACCGTCAAAAACCGGGCATATCATCTGCGTATTGAGATGATGGGCTGCCCAGCCGAGCATGGTCTCAAGTATCTGGCCTATGTTCATACGGGAAGGAACGCCCAGAGGAGAAAGCACTATATCAACAGGCGTGCCGTCCGGAAGATAAGGCATATCCTCTTTTCTCATTATCTTGGAAACGACGCCTTTATTTCCGTGTCTGCCGGAAAGCTTGTCGCCTACCTGCAGTCTTCTCTTAAGCGCTATGTAAACTTTCACAACCTTGTTCACGGTTACCGGCAGCTCTCCGGTTTTCTTGATCAGTTCCATTTCTCTATTGTATTTTTCCCTGATCTTTTTCTCCATCATCTTGTAGAATTCTTCTATCTCGGTGCCCTTGCCGCCTTCCTTGAGAGATTCCTTCCTGAATTCCTTAAGGGCTTCCATGTGTTTATCCATTTCAGCCTTAAGCTCTTCCACTCTTCTCTTCTCTTCCGGCTTGGAAAGTTTTTCGCGTCTTACAAAAACTCTTGTTCCTATAACCTTGCCGTAAACGCCGGGAGGCACTCTAAGCGAGGTATCTGCGACTTCATCGGCCTTTTTGCCGAATATGACTTTGAGCAGTCTCTCCTCGGGAGTCATCTGCTGCTCGCCCTTGGGAGAAACCTTGCAGACAAGTATATCGCCGGGGCCGACCATTGTTGAAGGTATGACTATGCCGTCCTGATCTATATGCGAAAGCGATTCGGCGCTCACATTGGGAATATCTCTGGTTATTTCTTCCGGACCCTGCTTGGTGTCTCTGGCTTCAACTTCATATTCATGTATGAATATGGAGGTAAGCTTGTCGTCTTCAACTACCTTTTCGCTGACCAGAATGGCGTCTTCATAGTTATATCCTTCCCAGCACATAAAGGCGACAAGTATATTCTTGCCCAAAGCCAGCTGTCCGCCCGAGGTTGAAGGACCGTCAGCTATAACCTGTCCCTTTTTGACATGGTCCCCGCTTTTTACTACCGGGTACTGATTTATGCATGTATTCTGATTGGATCTTTTATACTTTATCAGGTGATAGACATCCGGGTCCTTAGAATTGTCCGGCTTTATGGCTATCATATTAGCGGAAGTATAAATAACCTTGCCGCTGTTCCTGGCCACCACGCAGGCGTGAGAATCTCTGGCCACAGCCGATTCTATACCAGTTCCCACATACGGAGGCTCTGCTATCAAAAGCGGCACAGCCTGCCTCTGCATGTTTGAGCCCATCAAAGCCCTGTTTGCGTCGTCATGTTCAAGGAACGGAATCAAAGCGGCTGAAATTGAAAAGACCTGCAAGGGCGAAATGTCCATATACTCAACATCATCGGCCTTGACAAAAACATAGTCATCCATATAACGGCCGTAAACATTATCTTCAATTATCCTGCCGTCTTCAACTGGAGTATTGGCCTGAGCGACGAATTTATCGTCCTCATTATTAGCCGTCATATAAACGATTTCATCAGTAACTTTTCTGTTCTTGACTTTTCTGTAAGGGGTTTCTATCAGACCGTATTCATTGACTTTAGCATAGGCGGAAAGAGATACTATAAGACCTATATTCGCGCCTTCGGGAGTTTCTATGGGACAGACTCTTCCGTAATGCGTATGATGCACGTCTCTGACTTCAAAGCCGGCTCTCTTTCTGTTCAAGCCGCCGGGGCCGAGAGCTGAAAGCCTTCTCTTATGGGTAAGCTCAGCCAGCGGATTTATCTGATCCATGAACTGCGAAAGCTGAGAAGTGCCGAAAAATTTCCTTATTATGGCAACAACAGGCGCCGAATTTACAAGAGCTCTGGGAGTCAGTGCTTTTTCGTCCCTGTTCATCTTCTCGCGCACATTTCTGGCGACCTGGCTTAAAGCTATTCTGAGCTGGTCTTCAAGCAATTCGCCTATGGAGCGGACCCTTCTGTTCCCGAGATGGTCTATATCGTCAACTTCGTATTTTACCTTTACGCCGTTTATCTCCTCCGGCTGGGTTTCAGAATTCATTTTCAGGAGATACTGGGCTGTGACTATTATATCCTCAAGTCTGAGATTTCTGCAGTTTTTGGACGGGACTTCAAATCTCGCTTTGAGGCCTCTTTCTTTGAAAAGCTTGTTCTTCTCCTCAAGCTTTTCATAAAAAGGCATCATTTTCCTGAGCGCTTTATAGCGGCCTACTATGGAGAAGTTGTACCTTTTTATATTTTTGAAAAGTATCTCATCCATGAAGTTCTTTATGTAGGCGTCGGGCGCCTCGAAATCCTGGCCGCGCATCTTTCTGTATATTTCTTTCTGCGCGTCAAAAACGGTTTTCGGCTGATTTTTTGCAAGGGAAAGTATTATTCCGGGATTTTCCTCTTCCGGATTGCCTTTTATAACCCTAACCTCTTTCACTTTGGCTTCATAAACGGCTTTGAGAATTTTATCGTCTATTACGGAAACAGGCTTCTCATCCAGATTGACTATCAGTTCGCCGTTCTTTTCATTGACCACATCGTCTATGAGATATCTTCCCAGAAGAGAGCCTGCATTTTCAGGAGTGGCCTTTATGGTTTCTTCTTCGTAGAAAAGCTGCAGTATTTCCTTATTGCTTTCAAGGCCGCTGGCTCTGAGGAATGTGGTGGCTAAAATCTTTTTCTTTCTGTCTAATCTAACCCAGAGGGCATTGTCCTGGTCAAACTCGAATTCAACCCATGCGCCTCTGTAGGGAATGATTCTGGCGAAATAAAGGGGCTTGCCTTTTATGGATTGTTTCTTTTCCTCGTCATCTTCAAATATTATTCCCGGAGATCTGTGCAGCTGGCTGACTATTATTCTTTCCGCTCCGTTGAAAACAAAAGAGCCGGTCTCGGTCATTATCGGCAAATCGCAAAGAGTAACATCCTGTTCAGAGATGGTTTTTATGGAGCCGCTTTTATTCTTCTGTTTGAGAGAGAGATAAGCCTTGAGAGGCGCGGAATAGGTGCCGTCTCTCATTATGGCTTCCTCAGGGTCCCAGTAATGAGGCTTGCCGAGCTCGTATTTCACAAAATCAAGTATCATGGAACCGTCGGGAGACTCTATAGGGAAAAAATCGGAAAAAGCGGCATTTACTCCATTTTGAAGGAATGAGTCAAAAGATCTTTTATGCATTTCCAGCAAGTCCGGCATTTCAAAATTCTTGCCTATTTTGGAAAAATTGAGCTGTTCCATGTTATCCTCTCTCTTCACAAGACTTTTTTGGGACACAAAAACGCCTCCCTCCCCGTTTTCACGGGAAGGGCAGGCGATTTTATATTTTTTTTGAGTCTTTTTTCAGGCACTATAGCCTATTATTTCAACTCTATCGTGGCGCCGGCTTCTTCAAGCTTTTTCTTAAGCTCTTCAGCAGTTTTCTTGTCCACGTTTTCTTTCACGTTCTTGGGAGCGCCTTCAACAAGGGCTTTGGACTCAGCCAAACCAAGACCGGTCAGTTCTCTCACGACTTTTATCACGCCGATCTTCTTGGTGGCATCGGCTACGGCCTTAAGAACAACCGTGAATTCGGTTTTCTCTTCGGCTGCTGCGGCGGCTCCGCCGGCTGCAGGGGCGGCAGCTACGGCCACGCCCATAGCGGGAGCGGCTTTGACGCCGAATTTGTCCTCTATGGATTTGACCAAATCGGCCAATTCCATAACCGTGAGGGTGCTTATTTCTTCTACCAGTTTGTTTGTCTTTTCTGACATGATACTTCTCCTTTTTTTAATAGCTCCCCGCCAAAAAACAATTGACAGGAATTTATCCCTTTCGGGGCTACCAGGATTCGGCGCGAAGCGCCGCACTTCAAATTTGCGGGTACAACTCTCTACTTGTTTTCTTTGGCTTTCTTCTCTTCAAGAGCTTTCAGCACATAAGCAAGGTCCCTTGCCGGAGCTTCAAGGACAAATCTGATCTGGGCCAGATTGGTGTATAAGACATTGGCCAGTTTGCCGATAAGCTCCTTCTTGGAACCAACTTTGGAAATCGTAAGGCAATCGGCCGGCGTAAGCCAGTTCTTGGATACGAAGCCGCCCTTTATTTTCAAGGAAGGTTTTTCTTTGGAATAATCAACTAAAATCTTTGCGACTCTGGATATTTCATCCGGATTATCTATCACTATCATCGCGGTGGGACCTTTGAAAGCCGATTTATCCGATATGGCTATGGAAGCGGCTTCAAGGCCGTGAGTGATAACGGTGTTTCTCTTAACGGAAAAATTGGAGCCGATCGGCTTAAGCTTTTCCCTCAGAGCGGAAATTTCTTCAAATTTAAGGCCTGCATAAGCAGCGAAAAAAACATCTTTCGCGGCAAATTCGCCCGACAATTTTTTTGAAAGTTCTTTTTTTGTTTCTTTTGTTATCTTCATCTTAAACACCGCTTAAAAAAAATGGGATTTATAAGGCCGGCAGCGACCTACTCTGACAACGCCGAGTTGGGCGTTACTACCATCGGCCCTGGAGACCTTAACTGCCGTGTTCGGAATGGGAACGGGTGTTGCCTCTCCGGAATAACCACCGGCCTTACAAATCCCATCTGGAATTTGAAATCTGTTAGTAGCCAAGCCGATATTAGAGATCGGCCGTAGAACTGAAAAATAAGGCCAAGCCCTCGGACTATTAGTGCGGGTTGGCTGAACTCCTTACGGAGCTTACACCGCCCGTCTATCAACCCGGTAGTCTTCCGGGGTCCTTACTCCCTTGCGGGATGGGAAACCTAATCTTGGAGCGGGTTTCACGCTTAGATGCTTTCAGCGTTTATCCCTACCGAACACCGCTACCCGGCTTATGCCCTTGGCAGGACAGCCGGAATACGGGAGGTTCGTCCATCTAGGTCCTCTCGTACTGTAGACAGCTCCCCTCAAGTTTCCTACGCACACAGCAGATAGAGACCGTACTGTCTCACGACGTACTGAACCCAGCTC
>JAJUJA010000031.1 GCA_029267355.1 Elusimicrobiota bacterium
ACGGCGCCCCAGTTGAGGGATATGCTTGATATAAAAACAGAGTTTATTGAAGGGGCTGTGACCGGCGGCGTCAGGGTATAAGCGCTTCCCGGTTCATAATTGTAAACGGTAGCTCCCTGGAATAATGATCCTAGTCTGAAGTAATAAGACGTGTTCAATGCCAGGCCGGATACGGTTAATGTGCTCAATGATGAAGATGCAGTGGCCGAGCTTGCGGCTATGGTATTGAAGAATTCGCTCAATGACGCTTCCAGCACATAGCCGTCGGTATTGCCGGGAGCATAATGCACCGTGACAGAATCATAGGTTTTTGTGGATATGTAAGCGTAAGAGACAGCGGGCGGCGTAAGCGTCAGGGTGTTCTTTATTGGGGAATAGTTTATGGTCAGGTTCCTGTTATATACGCCAAGGCGCAGATAATAGCTTGTATTGCCTTTTAAATTATCTATGGTAAGGGAATTTACAGCCAGCGAAAAACTTTCAGAGGAGAGTATCACCCCTGTTGTGAATGGATTTGTGGAAAGTTCAAATCTGTAGCCCTTGCCGCTGAGCGATTCGGGCGTATCAGGCAAATTGTTAAAGAAAACAGTTACGGATTTTGTGGTAGGGATGACGCCTATATCGTTTTCGCCGTAAGTCATTGAAAAGGTGACAGTTTCTATAAAGGCGGTGTAATTCGGGTTTCCGGCGGTGTTTATGGATGCTGCCCTGAAGTAATAGGTGGTATTTGGATCGAGAGAAGAAAAAGAGAGACTGTTCGAAGCCATTGAATAGGAATAGGATGATATTTTGCTGGTAAAGTCAGAGGAAGTGGAGGCCTCCAGAACATAGGCCTGGGCGGATGCCTGCGGAGGAGAGACAGGTAAAGGAGCCCAGGAAAGAGAGGCCGCTCCGCTTGAAATTGATAAAAGGGAAAACCCTGACAGAGATTGGGATAGAGTTGTAAAGCTTCTCAGAGAGAAATTGGCTTCCGAGTTCCAGTTCAGCGCGCCTATTTTTATGTAATGAGTGGTATTTCTTGTCAGGGGAGTTATCATGTTTGAGGAGTCATTATTGTCTGAACTCAGCCATGAATATACGCTGTCTCTGAAATCGGCATTGGTTGAAACTATTATTCTGTATCCTTCACAGGATAATTCTCTTTGCGGCGAATTAAGAGGGGTCCAGTTGGCTGAGACGCTTGTCTCAAAGACTGAAAAAGATATCCCGCTCAAGGAGGAAGTAAGGGTAGCTGTATCAAGGGAAACGGAAAATCCAAGGCTCCTTTCAGCAAGGTCCACGGCTTTCGCCCTTATGGTATAGGTCGTATTTGCCAGAAGCGAGGGCAGAGTCAAGGGCGGCACGCCGACCACGATTATGTCGTTTACGGCAGCGTCTGAGGAGTACTCTATCTGATATTTGGTGTAAGGCGGATTCTGGGAGTTGAAAGCTATTCTAAGTTCGGCGTCTGAAGAAGAGGATGCTGCCTTATATGAAAACGAAAGGCCTTGCGGAACGGCAGCATATGTCAAAGTTGAAACGGTATTTACGGCAAATGACCCTGCCGGCTCAAGAGATACTTTAGCCCTGAACCAGTAAGTGGTGTTAGGCAGCATAGATGTGTAAGAGGTTGTGTTTGAAGCCAGAGAACCCTGGAAAATTTGAGATGAAAAATTGTCGCTTGAAAGGCCTATATCCCACGGAGAGGAGACATTGTCCCATGAAAAAGAAAGCGAAGTTGAAGATACATGAACGGCAGCCACGTTTAAATTTGTCTGAGCCGCGGCTCTCAAAGGCAAAAAAAGGGCGATATAGACTAAAAATTTTGCCATATTCATAATTATAATATATATAGCCTAACAGATACAGGTTAAAAATCAATTGAATAATTGTTACAAAATCAGGCTATTTTTTCAAAGTCGGCGAGGAATTCTTCGGCGGATTTATATCTTTCCTGAGGATTGGGCGCCAGGATTCTGGCCATTATATCGTCCATGTCCTTTTCAAGTCCGGGCACAGAAGCGCTCAAAGGAGCATAAAGCCTGTTTTCCTTTTGATAGTGATAGTCCGGTCCTTGGAACGGAAGCTCCCCGGTGAGCATTTCATATATGCATACGCCCAGCGAATAAATGTCGGATTCTTTCAGGAAAATGCCCTTATCCTGCTCAGGCGCCATATAGGCGGGGCTTCCGACAATTTCAGTGGAGGATATCCTTGAGAGAGCTTCTCTGGCTATTTTGGCCAGGCCGAAATCCATGACCTTCACAAAACCGTCTCTGGAGATCATAACATTGGAAAGTTTCATATCTCTGTGTATTATGTTCTTCTTGTGCGCATAGGAAAGCGCTTTTGCTATTTCCCTTGTTATTTCCTTTACTTCATAAAAGGGCATTCTGACCTCTCTGGCAAGTTTCTTGTCCAGAGTTTCTCCGTCTATGTATTCAAACACGAGATAAATGTCTTCCCCTTCTTCAAATATGGTGTATATCTCTATTATATTGGGATGATGCAGCATAGCCACGGTTCTGGCTTCTTCTATGAATCTTTGCTTTTCCCTGTCATTGAACTTGATCTCATCATTCATTTTCTTTATAGCCACATCTCTGTTTAGCGTCTGGTCCGTCGCTTTATAGACTATGCCCATTCCTCCCTGCCCGATCTTGCTTTCTATTTTGTATTTGCCTGTGGCGACGCCTTCATAAAAAACAGAAGGAGATAATATGTCTGGATGGGTTATTCTTGACTGTGAATCGTTCTTTGCTCCTGAAAATATATGCAAGAGCCCGACGCCTATGAGAAGACCGCCGGTTAATGTGAAAAACAATATTGTCAGAAATCTTTTCATGCCGGAGCCCTTTTCCTGAGTCTGCGGCGTTTCATTTTTTATTGTAATTGCCCTGTTTTGATAATTGGCCACATAGTTTGGAACTCTGGCGCCGTATTGGGCTACGGCGTCCTGATACCTTGCTCTGTAGGACGGGTTTATTGAAGCGGCTTTTTCAAGATCCGCAAGCATCTCTGCATATTTGCCCTGTTTTTCATAAGACAGAGACCTGCTGAGCATGGCGTCTGCATAGTCAGGTTTTATTCTAAGAGCTGCAGTAGCGTCCTCGCCTGCCTGTTCGGCAAGCCCTTTCTTGTAAAGAGCCCAGGCGCGCATATTTAGCGCAACCACATTTGAGGGCTGCAGTCCTATCACATGGGACAAATCTTTTATCGCTTCATCATAGTTTCCAAGAAAGTTTTGAGAATTGGCTCTTTCTACGTAAGCCTCTATGTTGTCCGGATTTTTCTCTATGGCAAGGTTTGAGTACTTAAGGGCGCCTTCATAGTCCTGCATCTGATTTTTGGCTGCGGCAGTTTTGAGATAAAGCCTTGATTTCGTATAGTCCACGCCCTGGGCCAATTCCGGAGCCTTGGATGATGATTGCGAGTTTGCGGACAGATAAATTTTATCGTCCATGCCGGCTTCAGCCATGGCGTCCTTAAGGGCTTTAAGGGAGGTTATGTCCCTGGTAGATATCTTCTTCTTGCTCTCTATCAGGGCATTCAAAAGCCTGTTTGTCTCATCCTGCGGATCTATTTCGGTCGCTTTCTTTATGTCTTCTATGGCTCCTTTTACATCATTCATTGAGTACTTGGAAATAGCCCTTATCCTGTAGGCGTCTGTGTTTTCGCCGTCTATGCTTATCGCTTTTGTGGAGAAATTTTCCGCTTTCTCAAAATTCTTTACTTCCGTGAAAAATTCAGCTACAGCTGTCTGAACGCCGGAGGATTGCGGATATTGCGAAGATAGATCTTCCATCTTTTTCTGGGCGCTTTCAGTATTGCCGCCGGCCGCTTCCGTTTTAATCTCAATGAGCTTATTAACCGGATTATTGTCTATGGGCCTGGGCATGCTTCTAAGTCTTGGAGATGCCCCCGGATTTCCCGGACCGGGCTGAGACTCAGTCTGTACAGGACCGCCCCTGCTTATGCCTATATTATTTGCTTCAAGAATGGAAATTACCTCGAGATACTTGCCGTCCGGGTCTTTTTCTCTGAGTTCTATAAGCAAATCAGCTATCCTGCCGTAATTTCTTTCCAGAAATTTAGGCCTTCTATCCTCCGGCATTTCACTCATTATGTCTGAAAAAGCAGTACTCGCTTCTATCGGATCTGTGTGTATCTTTTCCCTGAAGGTTCTGAACTTTTCAAAGAAAGGAGATTTACCGTGGTCATGAAAATGCATGCTGTTTTCTTTAGGAGCTGAATTATCGCTAAGCTCTGCCGACACATGTATTTGGGGCTCAATAGAATCCTTTTCTTCCTGCTGCGAATAAGAGCAGGGTAAAATGACCAATAAAAAAAGAGTGGTAATATTAATAAGTCTCATAATATCTACCGTAAGTATATGATAAAAGCGGGCAAGAAATATGTCAAGTACCCTAAGGTCCCATACAGCATGGGTCTTGTGTTCTTGCCTGAATGGATAAATAGGCACTTGATTTGTCTGTATCGGCATATTAGGATAGAAGCTGTAAGAGGGAGGAAAAATGAAAATAAAGATCCTGGCTCTGTTGATTACAGCCCTTTCGGCCGTATCATACTCTCAGCAGTACGACGAGAAATATTTTGAGATATCTTCGGTCAATGTTTTTTCTTCCTCGGTGTCGGAAGGTTCTGAAAATTTTGTATTGAAAAACGATAATCCTCAGGTTTCAAAGGCTGTCCCGGCAGCTGCTGCCGGAGCCATAATAAATGCAGGCTCAAGCGCCTGGAACATAATAAATAACGGCCAGCCGGTGGGTAATCTTTCGCATTACTATGCCAGCGCCATTCCAAGCCCTATGACATGGACTGAGGTTGTCGGCTGGAAGGGGCCCAAAGAGATAGTTTACAGCATTAAATGCGAAAATCTTTACGGCATTACCGTTCTGGACCTGGAGTATGTCGTTTCCTTTTTCTATGGCGGAAATGTCAAAGGAAAAGGCAAGTATATAACCAATTTCACGATTAAACCGAGAAAGTTTGATATAAAATGGGGCTTTAAATTCAATATGAGTCTGCAGATTTCAAATCCCATGAATGTGGGCAGTGCAGAGGATCCGCTTGCTTATCTGCAGGCAGATTTGAACTGGGATTTTTCAAGCCCTATAAAGAAAACCAGGGGGTTTGAGACTTATGCAGTCTACGGCAACGGGAATTTTGAGGATATTTCTGCCAAGAGTAAATCGCTTACTTCTGCAATACAGGAGCTTTCTCTTCCCTCAAAAGCCCCTCAAGTGGCATGGTAAAGTTTTGATTTGAAATTTAAAATCCCCGCTTACAGGCGGGGATTTTTATTTTTTTATGAAGTTCAAATGCCTATATCTTCATTCCAGAGTTTCGGATTTTTCTTTATGAAATCGGCCATCATTTTTTCGCATTCAGGCATTTTAAGATTTATGATTCTCGCCGTTTTGGCCAGTCTTTTCTCAGGGCCCTTAAAGTTCCTGTTTTCTCCTATGTAGACAACCGGTATTTTGTAAAGTTCTATGGCTCCGGAGCACATAGGACATGGAGAAAGGGTTGAATACAGCTGGCATTCTCTGTATTCTGATGCCTTAAGGCGGCCGGCTTTTTCAAGGCAGTCCATCTCGGCATGAAGTATAGCGGATTTTTTCTGAATTCTTCTGTTATGTCCTCTGGCTATTATTTTTCCTTTTCTGACAAGGACAGCCCCTATGGGAATGCCGCCCTCTCTGAGACCTTTCATGGCCTCTTTGAGAGCTTCTCTCATGAAAAACTCAGGCGTCTTTTTCATTTGGACACAGGCATTGACCAGACCGCATATCTTTCGCCGCTTGTTTCAAGCGTCCAGCCCTGGCCGGGCTCCCAGCCCCAATTTTTGCCGAGCTTGAGCACAAGATAGTAATTGTCTCCGCTTATTACCGCGGCATAAAGGCCGTTTTGAGCGGCAAGTATTTTCATCGGGCTTATGGAATTTACACCAGCCTTTTTCCTGATGCTCATAAGTTTGAGTATGGCGTTCTTGTAATCATTGCCCCAGTCAAAGAAATGCGGCCAGAACACACAGGGCACTCCGGGATGGGTCAGTATGTATGCATAGCCCATGAGACGCTGTATTTTATACTCCTGGGACGCGTTCTTTATAAAATTGGGGTCTCTCGGGGATGTGTCATGGTTTTCAACAAAAGTTACGGATTTTACCGGCCACCAGCCTATGAGGCCTGAAGGCTTGCCGTTGTCATTGAGCATTTCATACCTTTCATTTTCTATTGCGGAAATCAGGTTGAATTTGGTGGGGAAATCAAAGGCGCTTGAGGCATTTCTTTTGTCTGAAGAGTCGTCTGTGCCGTCTATCCAGTCTGTAACCACCTGCCTGTTGCCGTCATACACTTCGCCGACCGTAAATATGGGAGCGGAGGCATAATTGTAATCCTTGACATATCTGGCAGGATATCCTTTGACCATGTCATAGCGCCAGCCGTCAAAACCTATTTCATTTTTAAGCCAGCGCATAAAAATTTTTGTGTCCTGCTGAACTATCGGCGAACTGTGATCCAAATCTCTGCAGCCCCAATCTCCCTGCCCCTGATCGTAATTAGGGCTTTTGCCTCTGTAGGGAAGCGACGGATTGCCGGCCCATTCATCGTCCTGAACTATGACTGAAGATGGCCAGTCAGGGTTCTTGAAATCATACCAGTCCATTGAGCCGTTCCTGTGATTAAGCACAACGTCGGCAAGAACTATTATGCCTTTGCTTTTCATAGCCTTTACCGCTTTTCTCAAATACTCTTCCTTGCCCCATTGGGAATCAAGATTATACCATTCCTTGGGGTAATAGCTGCCGACTGAAACCGGCGGGAACCATATTATGCCGAATCCGCTGTTGGCTATTTCAGAAGCTTTTGAAGCCAGCTCGCCCCACCAGCCGTTGACGGGATGATACCAGTAATCGTCTGCATACCAGTGAAAGCCCTGAAGCATTACGGCATAATTGGGCGAATTATCTATTCTGTTTGCCGCGCCGGGATAAAAAGACTTATCGGAATATCTGGCGTTGGCGTTCAGCCAGTTTGTCCTGGCTTTGCTTTCTTTCAGCGGCGAAGGATCAGGAAGCTTTACCTCATTGAGCTGCGGTATTTTGAAAAGGTTCTGATTTTCAAGAACCTTGCTTTGTGAAAAGGAAAAAGAGCACAACGAAAGTATAATAACAAGCGTTTTCATCGCTCACCCCTCAAAATTAAAAAATGGCACGCCTTCTTAAAATTATACAATATTCCCGATTTTTTTCATGGGCTCAAAGTCCTATTTTTGATAGAATCTTAATTGAGCTTTTTTAGGGAGATTATATGCAAAACCGGCATTTAACCATATTGCTTACAGACATAAAGGGTTTTACTTCCAAAACTTCCACTTCATCCAGAAGTCAGACCATAGAATTGCTAAAAAAACACAGAGATATAGTGGTGCCTGTGATAGAAAAAAATAAAGGCCGCGTTGTCAAGAATATAGGAGATGCCTTCCTGGCGGTTTTTGAAAGCCCTACTGATGCCGTTTTATGCGGCATAGAGATACAGGAAGTATTGAAAAAACATAATGAAGACAAGAGCAATGAAGAAAAAATAGAGATAAGAATAGCGATAAACTGCGGCGAGGTTTCCGTATCCCAGGATGGAGATGTTTTTGGCGAACCTGTGAATATAACCTCAAGACTTGAAAGCATAGCGGAAGCCGGCCAGGTATTTTTCACGGAGGCGGTTTATCTGTCCATGAATAAAAATGAAGTACCTTCCAGCGAAATAGGCTACAGGCAGTTCAAGGGGATAGCGCAAAAGATAAAGGTTTACAGAGTTCTCAATGAAACGCCGGTGGGCGCTCCTGAGAAAATAACGATACAGGAAGAGACAACGCCTGAGCCGCAAAAAGATATGTCACAGAAAGCTTCTTTTGGGGCAAGATTTGCCGCCATATTGCTGGATTTCATCATATTTTCAATAGTTGTTTCAATGCTCGGCTTTAAAGATTCAAATCAGGCGGATGTAATTTCATTTGAAGAAGGGAAAAATCTCCGGATTGAAGCCGGTAATAAACAGCATAATATGAATCCGCAGCGCATAAGGATAGATGATGAAGGGATAGAAATATCCGGCAAAGACGGAGATAAGGTTGTAATAAACGATGAAGGGATTTCCGTGGCAGGAAAAGGCGGTGCCGGAGGCAGGGAAGCCGGGGAAAAATATGTCAAATCCCGGGACGGGAAGATAAAATACAATTACCGCAAAGAGTCAAAAAAATTGCCGTGGAAGTTTCTTTTATGGTTTCTTTATTGCGGCATTATGGTCTGGCGCTTTTCCGCCACTATAGGCAAAATGATAATGAGAATAAAAGTGGTCGGCGAGAACGGCGAAAAGCTTGGGGCGGACAGGGCTTTTCTGCGCGCCATTGTATCTCTGCTTTCTTTGGCGGTATTGCTTATTGGTTATTTATGGGCGCTTGGAAAAGAAAAACAGACATGGCATGATATTGTCGCCAGAAGCAGGGTCGTGAAGGCCTGAGTATGAAAGAACTGAAGCTTGTCCATCCTCCGGCCGGCCCCAATGTTTTCAGGCGCATGCTTGATGAAATTCCAAAAGGCAGCCCCGGCGAAATTTTCAAGGTCATTGATAAAAGAGGTCAGCCTTTCGGGTACGCTTTTTTTAATCCGAAAAGCTCCATAGTTTTCAGGATTTTTTCAAGGGAAGCTGAAGGCAGCTTTGACATAAAAAAATTTTTGTCTGAAAAAATATCGGCTGCTTTTGCTCTGAGAAATTCTCTGGGGCTTCCATCCAAAGAAACCGATGTTTACCGCCTCATACACGATTACGGCGACGGCTTGCCTGGGCTGACGGCCGATGTTTATGGTAAAACGGTTGTGGCGGAATTTTATTCACTTGGATTTTACTGCCTTAGGGAAGAGATAAAAAAAGTTCTGGCGGATAAATTCCCGGGTTTTGACATTTTTTTCAGGGCCAGCGACTATACCATGAAAATGGAAGGTTTTGAGCTTGAGCCCTTCCGCGCAAGGAAAATAAAAGTCAGGGAAAACGGCATTATTTTTGAAGTGGACCCTTCCGACGGCTACAAAACCGGATTTTTTTGCGATCAAAGAGACAACAGAGCGTATCTCGCCTCGCTTGCTTACGGTAAAAGAGTTATAGATATATGCTCCTATACCGGCGGTTTTTCAGTATATGCCGCCAAGGCCGGCGCCGCGGGTGTTACAGCGGTTGACCTTGACCCTGAGGCAGTTGAAGGCGCGAAGAGGAACGCCAATTTGAATTCCGTAAAAATAGACGCGGTATGTTCCGACGCTTTCATCTATATGCGCCAGATGATTGATTTGAAAAGGCAATTTGACATAGTCATACTTGATCCCAGTAAGGTTATAACTTCCAGGGAGAACAAGGAAGAAGGAATCATAAAGTATAAGGATATGAATAAGCTTGCTTTGCATCTGGTAAAACCTGGAGGGATTTTCTTGACCTGCTCATGTTCCGGGCTTTTATCGTGGGAGGAATTTCTTGAAATAATCAGATACTCGTCTTCAGTAGCAAGACGCCGCGCTCAGATATTCAGGAAAAGCGGGGCTGGCGGGGATCACCCTTTTATGGTAAACTACAGGGAGGGGGAATATTTGAAGGCTGTATGGTCAAGAGTATTTTGATTGTTTTCGCCTTTCTAGCAAATTTAGCCTCTGCGCAGAATACTATAAGCGATTATTTCGGGGTATGGAAAGGCCAGGCTTTTTACGGCAGCAGGGAGTATGAGGTATATGTCAGTTTCCCTGGGCTCGGCGAAGCAGCCAGCGGATATTATAAAGCCGCTGAAAAGAAAAATAAGAACAGGGGTTATAACGGCTATTTCTGGGTTAAACAGGAAAAGGAAAATCTTTATAAAGCCAAGATAAAAACCGGGGCCGGTAAATTCAAAACCTTCCTTTTTCCGGTAGAGGGTAAGCTTGAAAATGGGGAAATAGTTCTGGACTCTTTTCTGGTTAAGGGAACAATAATGCTTGAAGATGCGGATACGGCCCTGTTTTCATTTGTCAACGAGTTCGGCGAGATAAAGGGGAAGCTTAAAAGGCTCGGCTCAAAAGAAGAGAAAGGCAAAAAAAAGTCAGGTAAGTCCGTAATTTTAAAGCCGGAAAAATTAAATCTTTCAGAGAAAAAAAAGATTTAGATTGACAACCTTCAAATTAAATGCGACAATGTATGCGGCCTTTACTGAGATTCGCTTGTCTTCTGTCGGCGTTTTAACGGTGGGGTTGATAAAAGAGAAAAAGCTCTTTTTGGAAAAAATCCTCTTAGAGAGAGGTTTCGGGGAGACCCGAAAGTAAGGAGATGATAGATGAAAAAGTTATATGTGGGCGGTTTGCCCTTCGCTACCGGTGATCAGGAACTTAATGACCTTTTTGCCGCGCATGGTAAAGTTAACAGCGCAAAAATAATTACGGATAAATTCTCCGGTAGATCCAGAGGTTTCGGTTTCGTGGAAATGGAAGACGACAACGAAGCTATGGCTGCTGTCGAAAAAATGAACAATTCCGAATACGGCGGCAGAAAACTTACCGTTAATGAAGCCAAACCCATGACCGACAGGCCGAGAAGCGGTTTTGGCGGCAACAGAAGAGAAGGCGGTTTCAAAAAGAACTTTAACAGGTGGTAAAACCCCTTGGTCTTTTCAAAAGCCCCGGCCGAAAGCCGGGGCTTTTTTATTTCATGCCTTTTTAAAAAGCGCCGTTTGAAACGGGCAAAAAGCTTTCTTTTGATCAATTGCGCAGAGTCGGGGGAAAAAGGACGTCAAATAAGAAATGCGCGGTGCAGGGTTCGAACCTGCGGCCCCTTCCTTGTAAGGGAAGTGCTCTTCCGCTGAGCTAACCGCGCATAGAGCTATTTTATCAAAAAGCGATACAAATAAAAAGCCCCGCTATAAGCGGGGCTTTTTATAAATAACCCTATTTCGCAACCATCCATCTTAAAAACTCATCCCATTGAGTATCTTTTGCGAGCTTTATTTCATTATAGTCGCCGTCAACAAAAGAGGCGGGAGCGTATACCGCTATGCCGTTGGAATTGCTGGAGGGTATTATGCTGGTTTTATTTTCTATCACCAGGCTTGAAGATATAAAAGAGCTGAGATTGGCCGCGGCAGTTTTTAAGGCCTGGTTTGAAACCTTGGCCGCTGTAAGGTCCGCGAAGTGCTTGAGGTCCTTATTGTCATCTATGGCGTATTTCTGTGCGGCGTCTCTAGCTTCTTTTATTTTAGCTTTCTCGCCGGAAGCCATGGCAGCTCTGGCGAAATCGTCCATCTTCCTCATAAGCCCGTCAACCTGCGACATCCTGATCGATGAATGTGTGGCCACGCCTCTTCCGATAAAGTTTGAGTCCCAGTAGGCGATAACTATGAGTTTTGAGAGCGCCTCAGGGGTCATGTAGGGGTTCACGGCCAGAGGAGCAAGTATTTTGTAGTAAGTATAGCCGGCTCCCGGTTCCGTTTCTTCAGAGCCGACCAGGAAATCCGCTCCGCCGCGCACTTCAGCCGCTATTTCCGCCATTTGCATAAGGCAGGCGTCGGAGGCAAGTATGTCAAGTTTGCCGGCTTCTCTGACTATTTTGCCCAGCTGAGGAGTATCTATGTTATTGCCTGTTTCCTCATCATAGGATATGCCCTTGTCGGCGACAGGGTTGTCTTTTGTCCAGCCGCCGCCGTGATTCCAAAGTATAAGCATGTATTTTTTTGCCGGATACCTTGTCTTAGCCCATTTGACAAACTTTATGACTTCCCTGTAATCGCCCATGTTTATTGAGCCCAGATTTTCTATCATAGGAGAGTTTATGGTGGTTCCAAGAGGATCCCTTACTATATCGCTTTCAATGTAAAATCTCCTAACGCCTTTCCAGTCCCCATTGGATGAATCATAGCCCTCCATTCTTCCCATTTCAACCACTATGTTCACCTTGGAATTGGAGCCTACTCTTTCCATTTCATTCATATCCTGTATGCCGAATCTTTCCAGATCATTCTTGGCATTCAGAAAAACCATTATCGTCCATTCTTTTTGCGCAGCAGCAGCGGAGGCGCTTTTTTCAACTTCCATTGACGGCACAGGAAGGGAAAGATCCCTGTCCAAGGATATTCTGCCGAAATCATCGCCTGCAAAAGAAAAGCAGACCGAGGATATTAAGGTTATCAACGTTAAGAGTTTTTTCATAAGGCCTCCTGCCGCTTATGTTATAACTTGAGATTCTTGACTTGTCAATAGTCAGGGGGGATATTATGAGCTGGGTCAAAGGGCCCAGATGCCGGCGAAATTAAAACAGGGCTAATTATTTTGTAAAATCTCAGAAAGGGTTTGTTATATCAGGAGAAGACTATGGACGAGAAACGGCAAGACTTACCTTTGGAAGAAGTGATGGCGGAGGAACAGATTGAAACTCCGAATGCGGAAGTTAAATATCTTGATGAGAAAGATTTGAGTGAACATGAGATAAAGTGGTACAGAGAGATATATGCCGGCGACAGAATGAAACAGTTGACGCTCAGGTCTATTTTGATGGGCGCTCTTCTTGGCGGATTTATGTCGCTTTCCAATTTATACATAGGCTTGAAAACCGGCTGGGGGCTGGGAGTGGCTATAACCGCCTGTATACTTTCATACAGCATCTGGAAAACTTTAATGGCTGTCTTTCCTTTCTTTTTTAAGGAGGAAATGACGATACTTGAGAACAATTGCATGCAGTCAACCGCCTCATCTGCCGGCTATTCTACAGGCGGTACTATGGTTTCGGCCATTTCGGCTTATCTGCTTATAACCGGCGCGCATATACCATGGCTTGTGCTTACGCTTTGGACAATATTTCTGGCTGCCCTTGGAGTTTTTATAGCAATTCCGATGAAGAGGCAGATGATAAATGCTGAAAGACTTAAATTTCCAAGCGGCATAGCCGCAGCTGAGACTTTGAAAAGTCTTCATTCAAAAGGCGGGGAGGCTTCTCAAAAAGCCGCAGCTTTGGGTATAGGCGCCGCAGCAGGCGCCATAATCGCCTTTTTCAGAGATGGGATAGCCGTTTTTTCAGATATAGCCGCCTCTCTTTTTTCAAAGCATATTCCGGCCCTGTCTCATTACTTTGAGATTGCCAAAAACAGATTGACACTTAAGCCGATGATAGGTTTTCCAGGAACAATAAAGGGTCAGCCGCTTGAAAAGTGGACTTTCTCTTTTGAGGTAAGCCTTATAATGATAGCCGCCGGCGCCATAATAGGCTGGAAAGTGGCATGGTCAATGCTTCTTGGCAGCATAATAAACTACGGTTTTCTGGCTCCAAAGATGGTTGAGCTTGGAGCCATTGACATATCAAAGCTGGGGTACAGGGAAATAGTGAAATGGAGCACATGGGCCGGCGCTTCCATAATGGTTACCTCAGGACTTTTTATGTTCGCCATGCAATGGAAAACCGTAAAACGCGCTTTTTCAGGGATGGGGTCCGTTTTCAGCTCATCCAAATCTAAAAAAGATCTGGCTGCCTCAATAGAGGTACCGTCCTCATGGTTTTTATTCGGCACTTTTTTCTCTGGGCTCGGCTGCATTCTTGTTTTGCATTATGCTTTCAGCACCTCGTGGTGGATGGGTGTTATCGCCGTTATCTTGACTTTTTTCCTGGCTGTTGTAGCGGCCAGAGCTACAGGCGAATCTGATATAACCCCTATAGGAGCCATGGGAAAAATAACGCAATTGACCTTCGGCGTTCTTGCGCCTTCAAATATGGTGACAAATCTTATGACCGCTTCGGTAACGGCAGGCGCCGCCGGCTCAAGCGCGGACTTGCTTACAGACTTGAAAAGCGGATATTTGCTCGGCGCCAATCCCAGACAGCAATTTTTGGCGCAGTTTCTGGGCATATTTGCCGGCACTCTGGTCGTTGTCCCGGCCTTTTATCTTCTGGTGCCAGAGGCCTCAATGCTCGGCTCTGATAAATGGCCTGCGCCTTCAGCCCAGGTCTGGGCTGCTGTGGCCAGGCTTTTGTCAAACGGGATATCATCGCTTCATTATACCGCGAAAGCCGGGCTGGCTGCCGGCGCCTTCATAGGCATTCTCATTCCGGTACTGGAATTGATATTCCCGAGACATAAAAAGTACATTCCCAGCGCCATGGGGCTGGGGCTGGCCATGGTCATACCTTTCTGGAATTCTCTGTCTATGTTCATAGGCGGTTTGATAGCTCTTATACTTGAAAAGAGATTTCCTCAAAAGGCGGAAAAATACATAATACCTGTAAGCTCGGGAATAATAGCCGGCGAATCTTTAATGGGAGTGGCTGTGGCTTTGGCTGATGCCAGGGCGATGATCAGGGAAGTTCTGGCCAGAATTTACGCCTTAACGGGGAAATAAAATGGATGAAAAAGAAAAAGAGCTTATAGAAAAAGCTAAAGCCGGAGATATAAAAAGCTTTGAAGACCTTGTGGTTAAATATAAGGGTAAGATTTATAATATAGCCGGTTATGTCTGTCTTGGCGCGCCTTCGGAAACTGACGATGTCTATCAGGAAACCTTTCTGACAGCTTTCAAGAAAATAAAAAATTTCAAAGGCAATTCAAACCTTGGCACCTGGCTTTACAGGATAGCGGCCAATAATTGCTGGATGCGTTTCAGAAAAAGAAAGAAAGAAAATATAGTTTCCATAGACGACGTGAAAAACCTCGCCTCTCACAAGGAAAATATCAAAAATGAGCTTTCCCACGACGTGATTAAATCCTTGAGCGAACTCTCCATAGACTACAGACTTGCCGTTACGCTTGTGGACATAGAAGGCCTGAGCCTTCAGGAAGCCGCCAAAGCTCTCAAAATAAGCGTCGGCGCTCTCAAATCCAGGCTGCTTAGAGCCAGAAAGATGCTCAAAAATAAATTCTCGGCGACTTGATAAGGGCTGCTGAAAGTCCGGTAAGTATAAAGATCAGGTCGGTTAAAGCTTCAGAATTGAGTTTATCCGGTATTTTGCCCAAAGAAAAATTGCGTATGAGCCAGAATTGATAACCCATGAAAATAAGGGCCCAAATATTGACTGACGCTTTCCCCGCGGCCAGGTAAAGCGAGAGTAAAGACAGGAAAGCTAAAAAATACAGTATGCGGAAAGTTTTTATGTGGCCCAGCGTTTTGTAAAGGCTTTCCTTCCCTACAAGAAGGTCGTTTTTGCTTTGTGCTGCGCTGAGCAAAACGGATCTGTTTAAAGAAACAAGAAAAGCGAACAGGCAAAAAAGAAATTCTTCCATATTGAAAGAGGCCTTGAAGTTCATAATTGGAAGTATGGCGCAGGCAAAAGTCCAGCCCAGGGCCATGGCAGCTTCTTTTGAGCCGGGCAAATTTCTTAAATGCGCCTTGGGAGAGGCTGAATAGGCGAAACCGAAAAGCCAGAAGAAAGAGCAGATAAAAAAAAGCTTTATATCAGAAAGCAAAACAAGCAGAAGCGATGCTCCGCCGCTCATATAGGCCGTTATCTTAGCTGAGGTGAAATCCCTGGCTGAAGCATTATGGTCCTTTGATACCGCCCTGTTGAGTATATGCAGACTTAAAACAAAGGCGGCGGAGGCGAAAACTATTTTTTTGGGCAGGCCGTAAACGCCCAGAAATTTTGCGCAGGCGAGAGTGAAAAAGCCGGCAGCCAGGCCTGTATAGGCGCCCGAATCAAGAAAATAATTCCACAGCTGAGAGCCCTTTTTATCAGGAAAAACGGTCCTTCTTGCCTTTGCAGCGACTGCTTCTATCAGCCAGTTCGGCGTTGATGCCCCTGCTGTTATGAATATGTTCTGTGTGCCGTGAAGAATCTTTTCGTCCAGCTCCTCAGGCTTTTCTATCAGTACGGATCTTTTAGCCAGTCTTGAGCATATTTCATAAAGTCTTGCCGTATTGGCCGAATGCTTTCCTCCAACAACTACGACAAGATCCGCTCCTGCTGACATCTCAAGAGTTTCTCTCTGCCTTAATCTGGTGGGATTGCAGATGGTGTTTGATATGATAAGCTCTTTCGCCTTTTTTTTAAGCGCTTCAGCGCAGGCAAAGAAAACATCTTCCTCCTGAGTTGTTTGAGAGACTATATTGACCTTATCCATCTCAGGCAGTTTTTCGGCTTCGTCGGGACCGGATATGACAAAAGAGCTTTCTCCGGCATATCCTTTAAGGCCCAGAACTTCCGCATGGTCCTTATCGCCGACTATCACAGTGGTATAGCCCTTTTCTCTGTATTGCGATATATTTCTGTGCACGGATTTGACCAGAGAGCATGTCCCGTCTATTATCTCAAGTTTCATGGACCTTATTTCTTTCTCAAGTTCTGGCGGTATTCCATGAGCTCTTATAACAAGAATAGCGTTCTCTTCTTTTATATCTAGAGGCGAATTGACTGCGAATACATTATTTTCTTCAAGGCTCTTTATCACTTCCTTATTATGAATAAGCGGCCCCAGCGTATATATTTTTTTGCCGGTTTTTTTGGATAATTCAAGCACATGGTCTATGGCCCTTTTAACCCCGGGACAAAAACCGGCGTTCTTTGCTATGGTGATATTGGGCATGCCTTTGACTTTATTCTACTTTATGAGACCAAGCCTCTTGCCGACTTTCACAAATTTTGAAACGGCAAATTCAAGGTCCTTTACGGTATGTCCCGCCGTAACTATGGTTCTAAGCCGTTCCTTGCCTCTGGGTACCGTCGGGTAGCAGATTGACAGAGCAAAAACGCCTTCATCAAAAAGCTGCTTTGAGAATTTTACCGCCTTAGCGCTGTCGCCGACCATTATCGGAGTTATCGGCGTTTCGCTTTCCCCTGTGTCAAAGCCGGCTTTCTTAAGCTCTTCTTTGAAAAAGGCAGTGTTCTCCCAAAGTCTCTTTAAATACTGCGGCTTGCCCAGAAGTATGTCGAGAACGGCAAGGCAGGTCGCCGCTACAGCCGGCGGCTGCGAGCTTGAAAATAAAAATGGCCTGGCGACTGAGCCGAGATAATCGCGAAGTTCCCTAGTTGTGGCGGCATATCCTCCGACGGCTGCAAAAGCTTTTGAGAGAGTTCCTATCTGTATTTCAACCTTACCGTCAAGGCCGAAATGATTTACCGTTCCTCTGCCCTGCTTGCCTATGACCCCGCTGGCATGG
>JAJUJA010000133.1 GCA_029267355.1 Elusimicrobiota bacterium
CATAAAAGCCCAATCGCTGCTTTGAGCAAGAAGAAGCTCCCTCAAAAGCTGGTTCAAAGCCCTTTTACTCAGAAAGGATAGATCCTGATTCTTGTTCCTGTCAGCCACTCTGGCGGTTTTTGCGGCGACTTCATAAAGCCGGGAATACATAAAATCGTTTCTTTCATTAAGCCACGGGTCAAAATACCCGTTTTCGCCCCAGCTTGAAATGGCAGGCGGCTGCGAGCATTCCTGCGCGCCTACAGATTCCAAATATTCAGATGGCGTCACAATTTGTACCGGCAGTCTGTCTTTTCTTATTTTTCTTATCACGGCTTCCAGAAACTCCGGACCTTCAAACCACCAGTGGCCGAAAAGTTCTGCGTCAAAACAGCAGTTTATGAGAGGCCTTATCCCCCTTTTTTCCCACAATTGCCTGCCCCTTGAGCAAATACCTTCAAGGAAATCTGAAGCGTCCTTTTCAACCTGCGCCTGAGCAGCTTCATAGTCGTATATTTCTTTTTTGTCTAGTGGCACACCTTTTCCTGTTATTCTGTAATACTTAAGACCTGTAGGCGATTTAAACGATGTTCCGGTGTAAGGATAGAGATACTGCGGATCTCTCTCATAGCCTATATCCTTGTAAAATTCCCTGTAAACTCCGTTGCCCGGATAGCCGAAATCGGCGCTCCATACTTTTCTGGAAGTTTCGCTGTCTCTGAAAAAATAATTAAGCCCCTCCTTTGAACGATAGGAAGAAAAAATGGAATTTTGAAAGCCGCTGTGACAGGCCCTGCTCTCAAGAAAAAAGTACTTTATATTGGAAAGCTTTAATTCTCTTTCCACCCTTTCATCATATGCGCATTCAGGAAGCCAGAAACCCCTGGTGTCCCTGTTAAATCTGTCTCTGTAATCTGCGCAAGCCACCGAAATTTGCGCCCGCAAAGCCTCTTTCTGTGAAATAAGCGGCAAAACGGCATGCGTTGCGGAAGTTGTTATTATCTCTATCTGCCCGTTATGCTGAAGCCTCTTAAGCGGCGTTATCAAATCTCCGCTGTATCTTAAAATAGTCTCCTGCGCACTTTCATAAAGGGCCTTGTACATGAGAATCACTGAAGATATTCTCTGGTCTTTTGAAATTTCAAGTTCTTTTTCGCATAGAGCCAATCTGTCCGAGACATATTTTCTGAGTTTTTTCTCCATTGCTTCGCTTTCCAGCATGGCGCAGAGAGTTGAAGAGAGGGATACGGTCAAGCCGGGCCTTATGCCCTCGTCTGAAAGAGTTTGAATAGTGGAAATAAGCGGTATATAACTTTCGGTAACGGCCTCAAAAAACCAGTTTTCCTCCAGAACCGAATTTTCCGCGCATGGTATATAAGGCAAATGAGCATGCAGATTTATGACCAGATATGTTTTCTGGCTCATAGACCGTACTCCCTGCTTCCAAGAGAGGGCTCGCTTGAAAAAGAGGGAACCTTCACAGCGGGAGAAACGCAAATCCTTTCCTCTTTACCGTTCCTGAGCGAATAAATCTCGGCATAGCACAAAACATCCTCAAAGGGAATATTCAAATATATTCCCCCGCAATCCCATTTCGCCGGCAATTCCATTAAAGTTTTGCCTTTTTCATTCAAGACCTTTATCCTCAGCATGCTGTGATATTCGCCCTTCTCAAACATAGCCGCTTTGTAGCCCGAAAAACGCCAGAAAAGAAAAAGCTCCTCGAAATTTTTGGCAAGCAGAACGCAGTAATTTTCGTCCAGCAAAAAAGATAAAGCCCGGTTCTGCTTTTCCGTATCTTTTATTTCAGCTTCCATCAGTAATAATTTAGCATAATATCGGCACCAAGCAAAATATTTAAACAAAAATCCTATAATGTATTTACAGGAGGTCTTATGGATTTCAAAACCTTATCTTTCGCCAAAAAGGAAAATGAAGCACTTAAAAAGGAAAACAGGTTCATAAAACCCAGGGTTTTAAACTCTTCCCAAAAGCCGAGAGCGGTAATAGACGGCAAGGAAGTTATAAATCTCACCTCCAATAATTATCTGGCTCTTGCCGACGACCCTTATGTCAAAAGAAAAGCCATAGAGGCGATTAAAAAGTAC
>JAJUJA010000060.1 GCA_029267355.1 Elusimicrobiota bacterium
AAATGAGAATCTCTACATTGGGAAACCGGGATATGTTGACGCTTCAGTAGGCATAAAACTTCTTCAAAAACCTCAGGGGAAGATCGATGCTTCAATGGGCGATATACATATTTTCGGCAACCCGCATTACTGGCTTAACCCGGAAAACGGCAAAATAATGGCCGCCAATATAAAAAACGGTCTCATACGCCTGGCGCCTGAAAAGAAAGAGTATTTCGAAAAAAATTACTCGTATTTCTGCCGGAAAATTGATGAAAAAATGATTCAATGGCGTGCTTTAATGGCTCCGCTGGCCGGCAGGAAAATAATAACTTATCACAACTCCTGGGTTTATTTTGCTCAGGCCTTCAGTATCGATGTTTCCGCTAATATAGAGCCCAAGCCGGGAATACCGCCAAACGCCAATCACATATCATTTCTTTTGGGACTTATGAAGAAAGAGAATATAAAGATAATACTTGTTGACGAGTTTTATCCTCTTAAAGCCCCTGAGGAAATAGCCGGCGCTGCCGGAGCGTCAGTGGTTATTGTTCCTTCTTCGGTCAGCGGAGAGGCTGCGGCAAAGGATTATCTGTCTTTGTTTGATGTGATAACTCAAAAACTTTCGGCTGCCGCGATAGGAAGATGAGTCTATGCTTTACAGGGCAGGCCATAGAGTTTCCTCTGCGGCCTGTCCTGATATATCGCCGGCTATGCCGGACGGGAGGAGCAATGTTTGAAATAATTTTGCCGGCTTTTTTTATTTCCCTGATACTGATAGGAATACACTCTTATCTCGGTTTGCATATACTCGCCAGAGGAGTCATCTTTGTTGATCTTTCTCTGGCTCAAATGGCTGCCTGCGGAGCGGTGTTTGCCGCGCTGGCCGGCCTGCCCTTACACAGTTGTGGGGCTTATATAGTATCCTTGTCTTTCACTTTGCTTGGCGCAGTTATTTTTTCTTTTTCCAGGAGCAGAAGAAATATTGAAATACCCCAGGAAGCTGTTATCGGGATAGTTTATGTGGTAAGCGCTTCTGCCGGAATTCTGGCTTTAGACAGGCTTCCATCGCATGCTGAGCATTTAAAAGAAATGCTGGTCGGGAATATACTTTTTGTCAGCTGGGGGCAGGTGGCAAAAACGGCTGTTTTATATTCTTTCATAGGATTGCTGCATTATTTGTTCAGGGAAAAATTCACTATGATATCATTTGAACCTGATAAAGCTGCAGGGATGAAAAATCTGAAATTGTGGGATTTTTTATTTTATGCTCTTTTTGGAGTAGTGGTGACAAGTTCCGTGGAACTGGCCGGCGTTTTCCTTGTATTTGCTTTCCTTATAATACCGGCCGTTATGGCTTTGCTTGCAGTTAACGGTTTAAAAACGAGAATAGTTTTTTCATGGGCTGCAGGAGTATTGGTGATGACAGGGGGGTTGTATCTTTCGGTTTTAATGGACACGCCTACAGGCGCCACTATAGTTGCATTTTTTGGCCTCTCTCTTTTACTGGTGTGGCTTCTCGGCCTTTTCAAGCATAAGTTCTCTGTAAATAAGAGAAATACTTAAGACAGCTTTAATTTTTTTTTGACAAATTGTCCAATTTTATGCTACATTTTTAATAAATGTGCTACGAAGGAGGACAAATGTCTTTTAAGAAAATAGCCTTAATTCTTCCCTTTCTGATATCAAATCCTATTTCGGCTCAGTATTATGAGAGCGGCTTTAGCGAAATAGTCGTTTCCGAAGAATCAGCCCCAAAAAATGAAGCGTCTGATTTTAATTTGAAATCAGTGGAAAAAGGAAAAAATATATATTTGCCTGACATACTTAAAAATGAACCGGAAGTGGACATAAGAAGAAGAACAGTTGTCAGCGACAATGCTGATATGCTGTCAATAAGAGGTCTTTCTTCAAACAGACTGCTTTTGAACTTAAACGGAAGAAGTCTTAATGCCGCCGGCGTGGTCGGAGGTTATTATATAGACTGGTCAACTCTTCCTCTGGACAATATAGAAAAGATTCAGCTTATAAAGGGCGGCAGCGATGTCAAATACGGCAACAATGCCCTTGGCGGAGTTGTCAATATAAAGACGAGAAGGCCTTCTGATAAAATGAGATCAGGGATTTTTGCAAATTACGCCGCAGCCGAAGATGTAAGTTATATTCAAAACTACAGGCTTTATAATTCGTGGAAAAAGGGGATTTTTGGATATTCTTTAAGCGGCAGCTATTCAAAGGCAGATGAGTTTTTTTGGAATAATGATTACGAAGCCAAAAATTTTGGCGGCAGCTTTGTATTTGATATGCCTTATGAAGGGAATATGGAGCTTGGCGCGCAATATACAAAAACCACTAGGGGCTTTATAAGAAACAACAGAAAATCAGCGGACCCGTCAAGTCCTCTTTTTTATCAAAAGTACGATGAAGATTATCCTTTGGCTTTTGGCGAAACGATAGCTCCCGGCACAGGTAATCAGAATATTTTTCAGCCAGGTCCAGGCGCTTTCTGGGACAAGGAAAAAACATATCTTGATTTCGCTTATAAACAGCCTTTCGGCAGTATTTTTTCGGAAATTAAAATATACAAAAACATAGAAAACAGATTTGAGAAGAATTATTCTTCTCCTTTGATAAAAACAGGCTATCAGGAAGGCCTTCTTGTCCTTAACAGGAAAGTGGAATCAGACAGGTCATGGGGCGCTTCCCTAGGGATTTCAGGCGAAAAAGGCAAAAACTCATGGGAAACAGGCGCCGAATACAAATATCTCGGTTTCGGCGATATAAATGTCTATTACTATGACCAGACCTATAATAATGGGGCTTCATATACAGGCGGCCCTGCCAGTCAGGAAGGGAAAGTTCTGGCGTATTATGCTAAAAACAGATTTGCCATCTCTGAAAAATTATCTGTTTCGGCGGGTATAAGATATGATGATTATCGCGTTAATCCGCTTAACGGCTCAACCGTAAAAGTTTTAAAAGATTCTGTTTTAAGCCCTTCACTGGGACTTTCTTTCAAGGCTTCTGAAAAAGACATTTTATCTTTTAATGCCTATATCAAATCCAGAACTCCCGGCATGCCTGAAGTTTACTGGTGGTCAAGCGGCATAACTCTCGGAGCAAATGATCTTAAATCTGAAAGGAATCAGGCCATTGAGTTTTCGGCTTCTCATAAATTTTCAAAAGACGATTATCTGACGCTCTCAGCTTATAACTACAACATAGACGATTACATAATGTTCAGAATGGACATTAACTCCGGTTCAGGACGGGCTGTGTACAATGTGGATAATGTAAGAATATACGGAGCGTCTGCCGATTACAGGGGCAAAGCTTTTGAAAAACTCGGCTATTACGCGAATGTTTCATTCCAAAAGTCAAAAAAGGGCCATGATGATTACGACAATGGAGTACTTAAAGAACTTGATTATATGCCGAAATTAAAGTCTAATCTGGGCGCGGAGTATGAGCTTACAGAAAACTCTCTCATTGACGGCTCATGGAAGTTCATTGACAATCAAAAAGCCGTTTACAGCTATAAAACAGGGACATACAAATACAAGGCTGTGACTCTTTCCTCATACTCAATCTTTTCACTGGAGTATAAATTAAAGTACAATAAAAATCTTGAATTTTCAGCATATTGCGAGAATATATTCAATGAGAGCTATTCGGAAAAATACGGATATCCTATGACAGGCAGAACCGCCGGGGTGACGGCCAAAGTTCTGTTTTAGGAAGGAATTTGCATGAATAA
Source organism: Elusimicrobiota bacterium (assembly GCA_029267355.1). Taxonomy (GTDB): domain Bacteria; phylum Elusimicrobiota; class Elusimicrobia; order Elusimicrobiales; family UBA9959; genus JAAYVI01. The sequence goes on from JAJUJA010000060.1 coordinate 3,737, forward strand.
AGAATTTTGGGACATAAAAGCCGGAAAATATCCAAGACCTTTTGAAGAAAAAAACATTAATAGTTTCCGGAGTATGATGGAGAGAATGAATAGATTCGGCGTTTCTTTTGCCGGCAAAAGGATAATTGACATAGGCTGCGGCACAGGTAATTACGGCCTTCTTTTTGCGCAAGAGGCCAAAGAGGTTTTTTGCCTTGATTTTTCCGGAAATATGATAGATGCGCGTGCCGCCGAGGCAGCTTCAAGAAAAATTAAAAATGTCTCATGGATTAAATCATCTTTTTCGGATTTTGATATCTCAGGCCTGGAAAAAGGCTTTGACATAAGCTTTGCTTCAATGACCCCGGCTGTAAAGAGCGAAAAAGATGTGCTTAAAATGGAAGTCCTGGCAGGAGAATTTTGCGTATTTGTAGGCTGGGCCGGGAAGAGAGAAAACAGAATAGCCGACAAAATCATATCAGCGCACGGCATAGACCCTTATTCGCCGAAGGGATTTATTGAGGTCAGGGAAATATTGAGAAAAAGAGGGATAAGTTTCAGTGAAGAAACTTTTGAGAATTCATGGAATTGGTCCGGCTCAATTGAGGAAGCCGTTGAGGATTTATCTGCCAGAATAAAACTTGACGGAAAATCGCCGGATACAGCACTTATTAAATCCATTTTGGAAAAACAATTCCCTTCAGGTAAAGTTGATATGGAAACATTTGCTGCACAGGGCATGCTTATATGGAAACCATAAAGCTTTTTATTCTCTCTTTTCTGCTTTTGCCGGGGACAGGCCTTTGCGCGGTTTATCAGGATTCTTACGGGAATAAACTGGAACTTAAAAAGAAACCTGAAAGGATAATCGCTTTAGGCCCGGGTGCGGCCAGACTTGCGGCCTATCTCGGCGAGATTAAAAAACTCGTCGCGACAGAAAATATTGAGGTGAAGTATCCGGAAGGCAGACCTTATGCCTGGGCATATAAAAATGATTTCGCCGAACTGCCGATAGTTTCTGAAGGCGGCCCGGATAAAGCCCCTGATTATGAGAGAATAATTTCTCTTAAGCCGGATTTGATAATACTTTGCTCTTTGGATCAGGCGCTTTCTTCGTCCATAGCTTCAAAAACAGGCGTTCCTGTTTTTAATGCCGATTACGGCAATCTCGGCTCATTTGAAACCGGCAAATTTAAAAAAGTAATTGAAACCCTCGGGCATATTCTTAATGCCGAAAAAAGAGCCGATTTTCTCAATAAAAAGATTGACTCCTATGTTTCCGATTTAAAAAAGCGCTCAAGAAGAGAAAAAAATCCTTCCGTATATGCCGGCGGCCTCGGTTTTAAGGGGTCTCAGGGGATATTGATCACTCAATTCGCTTATGAGCCTTTTGCTCTTCTTGGAATCAAAAGCGTAATAGACAATGGCGAAAAAGCCCGCCATATTTTTATAGAAAAAGAAAAACTGGCTTCTTTAAATCCCGGGCATATATTTATTGATTCCGGCGGCATTGATCTTTTTTTGCTGGATTATGCCCAAAACGGCGGTTTTTATAAAATGCTGGACGCCTTTTCCAAAGAAAATGTATATACTACGCTTCCTTACAATCACTATACCACCAATGTAGAAATAGTTTTTATAAACGCTTATTTCATAGGCAAAAAGCTGTTCCCGGACAGGTTTAAGGACATTATAATTGATAAAAAAGCCGCGGAAATAATAAGGGATTTCGTCGGAAAGGATGTCTATCCGGATTTTACAGTTGAAAAAAGATTTTTCAGGAGAGTCAGGCAGGATAATGGAATATTTTTTGAATGAAAAAGAGTTTTATTCTCAATACGAAAAGAAGAAAAAGTTTTCTCTTTTGATTATACTTTCCGCGGCAGTTTTTGCTTTTGCCTGCCTGCTGCTTTCCTGCTCGACGGGCGATTTTAAGATATCTCTCTGGTCGGCTTTTTCAGGCGGACTTTCCGGAAGCGAAAAATACGTTTTTTTCAATATAAGGCTTTTAAGGGCCTTGACCGCTCTCTCGGCCGGCGCCGGGCTTGCCGTTTGCGGGGCCGTAATGCAGAATGTGCTGAAAAATCCAATGGCTTCTCCTTTTACTCTGGGCATATCTCAGGGCGCCGCCTTCGGTGCATCCTTTGCCATAATTTTTTTAAATGCCGGCATAACTTCTTCTTACGGCGACGGGGTTGTGATATCTTCCTTTCCTTTGACCGTAGTTTTTGCTTTCCTGGGCGCAATTCTTTCAGGCGCTTTCGTTTTCTGGGTCGCCTATCTTAAGTCAGGCGAGCCGCATACGGTAATTCTTTCAGGCATCGCCTGCGGCGCCTTCTTTCAGGCCATGACAATGTTCATACAATACTTTGCCAGCGATGTTAAAGCGGCGGCCACTTTATTCTGGACTTTTGGAGACATATCCAAGTCAACATATGTTTCGCTTTCCATAATATCTTCCTTTCTCATAGCCGTATCATTTTTCTTTATTTTTTCCGCTTTGAAACTGAACGCTCTTTTATGGGGTAAGGAAATTGCCGGCAATATGGGGGTAAATGTAAGAAGATTTACTCTTATCTCAGTTCTGGCCGTGTCCGCCCTTTCTGCCGTCATAACGGCTTTTCTCGGCGTGATAGGATTTGTGGGCCTGATAGCGCCTCATCTGGCTAAATTCGCCGTCGGCCATGATAACAGATATTTCTTGCCGCTTTCCGCTCTTGCCGGCGGTATAGTTTTGACGCTTTCTGATATAATTTCAAGAGTTTTGCTCGCCCCATCTGTCATCCCCGTGGGCATAATTACATCATTCTGGGGCATAGCGGTGCTTATTTATCTTCTTTTAAAGAGGCAGCATGCTGGAAGTTGAATCGCTTTATTTCAGGTATTCTGATAAGCCGGTCTTAAAAGGCATATCCTACGCTTTTAAACCAGGAGTTTTCACCGCTGTTATGGGTCCCAACGGCTGCGGGAAAACTACCCTTTTAAAAAATATGGCCGGCATGCTTAAACCTCACTCGGGAGGCGTAAAGATAAAAGGCAGGGCTGTGAATGATTTTGATTTAATTGAACTTGCCAAAATATTAGGATATGTGCCGCAAAAAATATTGAATGTACCATCCATGACGGTTACCGAAAGCGTTTTATGCGGCAGGATACCTTTTCTCTTATATTCTGAAACACAAGCGGACAGGCGTATCTGCCGTTCAATTATCTCTGAAACAGGGCTCTCCGCCATAAGAAACAGAAATTTAAATGAGATAAGCGGGGGAGAGCTGCAGAAAACTCTGATAGCGCAGGCCCTTGCCAAAGAACCTGAAATTCTTCTGCTGGATGAGCCTTTGAATAACCTTGATATGAAAAATCAATTTGAAATAATGAAGATTATTGCGCAAAAAACGGCTGAAAGAAAACTTACGGCGGCCGCGGTCCTTCATGACTTGAATTCCGCGCTTAAATTTTGCAGCGAAATTGTGCTGATGAGAGAAGGAAAAATCGTTTTTTCCGGAGCTCCGGAAAAACTAAACCGTGAAATATTGGCGGATGTTTTTTCTGTGGAATGCGAAATTTTCAAGAATGAAAAAGGCGTATACGCGCTATATTGATTGTCAGGAGGAAAAATGCAAAAGGATCTAAAAAGATGCGTTGCCTATCACGGGCATCTTTGCGGCGGGCTCCTAATGGGCTACAGAGCCGCAAAAGTGGCTATGAAAGAGCTTAAATCATCTTTCGCCAAAGATGAAGAAATTGTGGCCGTAGTTGAAAACAGCTCATGCTTTGTGGACGCTGTAAGCGTGCTTACCGGCTGCACCTTCGGCAAAGGAAACCTTATTTTTAAGGATTACGGCAAAATGGTGCTTTTCCTCTTAAGCAGGCAGACCGGAGAAGGCGTAAGAGTTTCCTTCAACAGGGAAAACTACGACAAGTCTTACCCTGATTTCCCTGCGCTTATGAACAAGGTTATGGACGGCAAGGCCGATAGAAAGGAACGGGAGCTTTTTAAAAAAATTAAAAAAGAAAGAGAGAAGGTTCTCATTAAAGAAAAGGACTCCCGCCTGCTTTTTATAAAGAAAGTAAAAATGCCTCTGCCTCCCAAGGCCAGAATATTCAAATCTGTAAAATGCGATATTTGCGGAGAACTGGCCATGGAAGGAAGGCTTAAGAAAACAAAGAAGGGAAATATTTGTCTGGAATGCCTGGAAAAATAGAGGGAAAAAACTATCTTTTCTGGCTTGCTTCGCTGGCCGTTCACGGCTGTTTCGCTCTTATTCCGCTGTATGCAGTCAGCCGCGGCAGCGATGAATGCGTCTCTGTTAAAATGCGCATTTCCAGAATACTTGAAAAAAAGAGGCCGGAGAAGAAAATTATGCCGAAGAAGCAGGATTTTTTCGCTGAAAGCGCTCAGGCGGAAAATATTCCAGCGCAGGAGCGTCAAAGCGATGAAATCCCTCAGTTGGACTTTTCCTCAATAGAGGGGCCCAAGATCAAAGGCAGATTTTCTCCTTCATATCCTTATGCCGCAAAGAAAATGGGGAAAGAGGGAGTGGTCAAAGCGAGGATTCTTATAGATGAGAGGGGTAAAGCGGTTTCATGGACTTTTATTGAGAGCTGCGGAAGCGAGTTTGAAAAGTCTGTTGAAGAAGAGATAAAGAAGGCGGATTTTATGCCTGCTGTAAGAGACGGCAGGGCTATAGCCTCATACGGGGTCCTGCCTGTGAGATTTGAGATAAGGGAGTGATATATGCTTTTTTATTTTTTAAAAGGCGGAATAATAATGTGGCCCATATTGTTTTGCTCCGTATGGGCTCTCGCTTTATTTCTCAGAAAGTTTTTTGAATACAAAGCCAAGTTTGATTACATATCCGACGGAAAATCAGTATTTTCAAAAGATTCTCCTTTCAATTGCCTGAAAAATGTCAATTCCGAAGGCAGGCAAAAAATCTCCGTATATTTTGCCAAAGAGATACATTTTCTGGAAAAAGGGCTTGAAACTTTAAATACCCTGGCCGGCAGCGCCACACTGCTCGGTCTTTGCGGGACTGTCATAGGCATGATAAAAACATTTATGGTCATTTCGGCTCAAAACAGCGCCAATCCGTCTTTGCTGGCGTCCGGGATATGGGAAGCTCTTCTGACCACGGCTTTCGGGCTGATGGTGGCTATACCTTGCCATATAGGGCTTCATTACCTTGAGAAAAATTCTGATGAAATAGCAATTCTTTTAAGGGAAAAAACGGAAGAGGCCATTTTAAAAAATGAATTTGGAAATTAAGAAAAGAAGGCATAAACATTTTGACCTTACGCCTTTGATAGATATAATGTTCAACTTGCTTCTGTTTTTTATTTTGACATACAAAATTTCTTCAGACAGCAAAACGTCTGTTTCCTTGCCGGAAAGCGTTTATTATACTCCTTCTTCCGCCGCCCCTGAGATAGTAATAAATGCCGAAAATGAAATTTACTTTCTTGGAAAGATTATAACCCCTGAAAGCCTTGTTCAAGCCCTTAAAA
>JAJUJA010000087.1 GCA_029267355.1 Elusimicrobiota bacterium
GCTATCCCTGAGTTCGAGGTGGCTGAAAGTTTTTCCTTAAGTGAAGAGGCATAAGAGGATATAGCCCAATCTCCGTTTATTATGAAGGGCGCCTTTTCCTCCTTAAATAGAGAATCCATGCAGTTATAATCGCATTCGGGAGGAACTATCTTCAAATCGTATTTCAATGACAGGTAAAACTCAAGCGTCTTGATCATGGCCTGAGTATTCAGAGTCGGCCTCCTGTCCTGAAGCGGCCAGCCGCCGTAGGCGCCAAGCCAAGGCATAAGCCAGAAAGGCTCGCCCATATCAAAGGCGAGACAGTAATCAAATTTCTTTCTGTTTTCCAGACAGAATCTTACAAGTTCAGCCGTATTTTTGGGGGCTGAAGGCGAGAATTTTTTATTATAGAAAAACATCAAGTGATTGCCGTTTGAAATCGGCACGCCCCATATTTTGTTCTCAAGAGTTATGGCTTCAATTACCGGCTTATTGTAAATTGAAAAATCAAACTCGCCGTCAAGGTTTTTTATAAATCCCGATATCGCATAGAGCCCGGCCGTATCTGAGGGGGAAATAAGTATATCCGGAGGCACGCCGGCGAGTGACGCCGCCTGAAACTGCTGCCTGAGGTCTTCCCCCTGATAATGAGTTCTGGATATTGCCGGCTTTATCCCGGTTTTTTTGAAATAGTATTCCGCGAAAGATGAAAGAGTTTCGTCAATGTAGGGCGCAACCTGAGCATCCTCCATTTCCCATAGAACTATCTCGTTGAGATTTTTTTCCTTTGAAACAGAACAGGAAATACACAGGGAAGCCAGAATAAGCAAAGCAGGCTTTTTCATTTGCCTCTTTCCTTCCTTATTGTTGTCACAGCCGTTATTATCGAGAGAAGCACTGAAAATTTCAGCGCCGTCCACCAGCTTATGTTTGCGGCTATCAAATTCTGCTTTACTGCTTCAGGAAAAATCTCCGGTATGGTCCAAGCCCAGAACCATTTTATAAGGAATATACCGAAAACGAAATAAGCAAGTATAAAGGTTATTATTCTCATAAACCCGCCTTACATTATTAAATATATATAAATAGTGCGCCTTTTGCAATACGAGACAGTACGGATATGGTTTCTAAAAAATATTATTAGCAGTCTTGACAATAGCCTGCTAATTCTGCTAATCTATTATTAGCAATCTTTTTTGTTGTTTGCTAATAATGGAGGCCATATGATAGATTTTGAAAAAATGACGGTTAAAGCGCGCGAAGCTCTTAATCTGGCGCAGGAAATAGCGGCTCAAAATGGAAATCAGGCCATAGAGCCTGCCCATCTGCTTAAGGCTTTCATTGATCAGGAAGGGTCAACCGCCGGAGGCTTTCTTGAAAAAGCCGGAGCCTCAAGCCGCGAGATAAGCAGGATACTGACTGAAAAAATAAATGAATTTCCCAAAATAAGCGGCAGAGCGGAGAGATATCTGTCCGATGAATCCAGAGAAGCCCTTGAAAAATCTTTTGAGGAAATGAAAAAGCTGAAAGACGAATATATGGCCTGCGAGCATTTTCTTCTCGCGCTGACAGATACAAAAAATAGGATAATAAAGGAAATTTTCTCAGCTTATTCAATAACGAGGGATAAAATTTTGAAAGCCATGGTCTCCTTAAGAGGTTCCCATAAAATAACCGACCCTGAGCCAGAAGCCAAGTATCAGGCCATAGAGAAATATGCCAGAGACCTTACAGCTCTGGCTTCCGCAGGAAAGCTGGACCCGGTCATAGGCAGAGATCAGGAGATACGCAGGGTCATACAGGTTTTATCGAGGAGAATAAAAAATAATCCCGTGCTTATAGGCGAACCGGGAGTGGGCAAAACAGCCATAGCCGAAGGCATAGCTTTAAGAATAGTCAACGGAGATGTGCCTGAGTCTCTTAAAAACAAGAAAATAGCCGCTCTGGATATGGGCGCGCTTATAGCCGGAGCCAAATACAGAGGAGAATTTGAGGAAAGGCTTAAGGCGGTAATAAAAGAAGTGGAAAACTCGAACGGCGGGATCATACTTTTCATAGACGAACTGCACACCATGGTCGGGGCAGGAGGGTCCGAGGGGGCGGTTGACGCCTCAAATATGCTGAAGCCGGCTCTTGCCAGAGGAACTTTAAGATGCGTCGGCGCCACAACGCTCAATGAGTACCAGAAATATATAGAAAAAGACTCGGCGCTCGAGAGAAGGTTTCAAAAAGTTTATATCGGAGAGCCGTCTTTTGAGGATGCAGTCGCCATATTGAGAGGGATAAAAGAAAAATACGAGGTTCATCACGGAGTAAGAATAAAGGACGAAGCTATCCTTGCGGCGGTTAACCTGTCTGTAAGATATATAACTGACAGATACCTGCCGGATAAAGCCATAGACCTGATAGATGAGGCGGCAGCGAGCCTCAGAATGCAGATAGACTCTCTCCCGTCGGAAATAGACGCCATGGAAAGAAAACTTATGCAGCTTAAAATGGAAGAGATGGCTCTGTCAAAAGACTCTGAAAAAGAAGCGCAAAAAGCGCTTAAAGAGATAAAAGCGGAAATAGGCGCCTTGAAAGAAAAGGCGGACGCCGCCAAAATTAAATGGCAAAAGGAAAAAGAGATAATTTCGCGCGTCAAGAAAATAAAACTTGAAATGGAAAATCTCAAAGCCGAAGAAGCAAGGGCCCAGAGGGGCGGAAACCTTGACAGGGCAGGAGAAATAAAATACGGACTTATCCCAGCGCTTGAAAAAGAGCTTAAGGAAGCTTCGCAAAAGCTCAAGGAGGCTCAAAATGAAAGCGGCAGCGCATACCTGAAAGAAGAGGTCGGCGAAGAGGAAATAGCAGCTATAGTTTCAAAATGGACTGGAGTGCCGGTAAGCAGAATGCTTGAGAGCGAAAGAGAAAAACTCATAAGACTTGAAAAAGAGCTGGCAAAAAGGGTCGTAGGACAGACCGGGGCGCTTGAAGCCGTTTCAAACGCCATAAGAAGAGCAAGAGCGGGGATAGGAGATAAGAACAGGCCTATGGGGACATTCCTTTTCCTGGGGCCGACAGGCGTCGGCAAGACTGAACTTGCCAAGGCCCTCGCAGAATTTCTATTTAATAATGAAAAAGCTCTGGTAAGATTTGATATGTCCGAGTATATGGAAAAGCATTCAGTCGCCAGGCTTATAGGAGCGCCTCCGGGCTATGTCGGCTATGAGGAGGGCGGACAGCTGACAGAAAAAATAAGGAGACGCCCGTATTCGGTTATTCTTTTTGACGAAATAGAGAAAGCCCATTATGACGTTTTTAATGTTTTTCTCCAGATACTCGATGAGGGACGGCTTACAGACGGCAAGGGCAGGCAGGTTGATTTCAAAAATACCGTCATAATAATGACTTCAAATCTCATTTCAAGCCATGATTCAAATATGCCGCAGGAAGAAGTCAACAAGATACTGCTAAAACATTTCAGGCCTGAGTTTATAAACAGGCTTGACGAGATCATCCTGTTCTCAAGTCTTAAGAAGGAAGATATATTGGGAATAATAGACATACAGCTTGAAAAGATAAGGAAAGAACTTGAATCGAGGTCAATAAACCTTGAATTAACGGCAAAAGCCAGGGAATTTCTGGCAGATAAGGGCTATGACCCTCAATTCGGGGCAAGGCCGCTTAAGAGAGCCATACAAAGGTTTTTACTGGACCCTCTGGCCGTGGAAATGCTTAAGAGACCTGATGTTAAAAAGATAAAAACTGACGCCTCAAAAGAGGGACTTGAATTGGAGCTGGAATAAGCTAAAGCAGACTCCATGGCCTGCCTTTCCTGTCTGAGGCGGCGGAGTCTATATAAAAAAGGCCGAAATCGGGGCTGTTCGGGTTTTTCACATAGGCCCAGCGGCCGGTATTTTTTATGGACATTGAATCCATAAGCTCCACCTCGTTTGAAGGCATTTTCCAGCGCAGTTTCAATACGGGAATATCCTCAAGATATCCGGCCTTGATCAACTCATAAGGAGTAGCCGGCTTCTTGTTGTGATTGACATTGTATAATGTCAAAGCCAGTCTTACAGCGGAAAGCTTTCTTACTATTTCAGCTTCACTCTGCTGCCTGCCCATATACGGCAGGAAAAAAGCCAGGATCGAGGCCGTAATTAGAATTGAAATCAAGAAAAACATTTTTTTTGCCATAACGCTTATCCTTTGATGCGGCAGGCATCAGTAAACTGAGACTTAATTTTATCAAATAAACGGGAAAGGCGATAATGAAAAAACAAGTATTCCTGAACACTATCCGTACGGCTTTTATGGAGATCGCAAATAGAATCTTTCACTGTTAATCATACTCTGCTCAAATTTAGTAAAATAAAAATGTGCCTCTTTGATGTCTTTTGAACGGAATCGTGAAAGGAGAAAAAAATGAAAATACTGTCATTAAACTGCGGAAGTTCTTCGCTTAAATACTCTGTTTTTGACGCCGATAAGAATGCTCCGGCCTGCTCGGGGATAGTTGAAAGAATAGGCATATCCGGGTCATTTCTGAACTATGAAGCTTTGGGCATGGAAAAAATCACCATAAACAAGGAGTGTCCGACTCACAAGGAGGCGATAAAACTTGTCATAGACGCTCTTACAGATCCCAAAACAGGCGTTCTAAAAAATATTTCTGAAATCTCGGCTGTGGGCCACAGAGTGGTGCATGGCGGAGAAAAATTTACTAAGTCGGTCATTATAAACAAAGAAGTCCTTGAAACTTTCAAAGAGCTCTCAGACCTGGCGCCGCTTCATAATCCGCCTAATATCATGGGCATAGAAGCCGCTATGGAACTGCTCCCTTCGGTAAAGCATATGGCCATAATGGATACCGCCTGGCATCAAACAATGCCGGCGCATTCTTACACTTATGCTCTTCCGCATTCCTGGTATTCAAAGTATGCGATAAGAAGATACGGTTTTCACGGCACCTCTTTTCTCTATGTGGCCAAAAGGGCCGCAGCTCTTCTGGGGAAGGATCCTTTCAAGACGAACCTGATAATAGCGCATATAGGAAACGGAGCTTCGATAAATGCCGTAAAAAACGGCTGTTCTTATGACACCTCAATGGGATTTACGCC
>JAJUJA010000040.1 GCA_029267355.1 Elusimicrobiota bacterium
ACGCCGTTTAGCAGATAATAGTCATTTTTATAAAGCGAGAAAACCTGTTCCACGCAATGCCCAAGCTCATGCATAGCGACATTGAAAGTTTGATAAAGGCATTTGCCGTTTTCCGCTCTGGTCCTCAGATGCGCCTTTTCCCCTTTCATTTCCGGGCCCCAGGCATGTCCGGCGCCTCTGGCCGTGTCCACTTCTATTCTCTCAGCCAGGAAGGAAGCGGTTTTTTTGTCAAAGCCTAGTTTTGTCAGGATATTCGGTATCTCTGCGGAAAATTTTTCCAAAGTCGGGAATTTTTTGGACACGGCCTTATCAAGCTCGGCTGCGTCAAAATTGCCCCTGTCCTTAAATCCGTCATACCATATATCAAAAGGCTCAAGCTCTCTGTTAACTCTTTTCCTTATCAGATTTGCCGTTAAGAAAGCCCCTTTTGATTTCAGGACTGATTCAAACATTTCTCTGACCTGCGCGGCGGGAATTTCCCTTTCAAGATTGAACCTTCTTTCATAAAGAGTCGGATACATCGGATAATAAGGGTTTTCCTTTTCATGCGCCAGAAAAATATTCCTGAGATGGCTGTACCTTTCATTTTTTGAGCCCTGCGTCTTCTTGCCGTCTAGAGTGTTTTGGAAAGGATTATAGGCTTTTTTGTCTGAATTTATGAACTCTTCCGGTATCTCCTGGTAGATTATTCTCTCCATGAGTTTTGCCACAGTTCTTTGTTTTTTCAAATTTTCAGAGTTGTTTTCGCAATAATAGGTTTTAAGATGGTCTCTTAGTCCCCAGTGCGAAATAAGGCGCAGATTTCCGGGGAAAAGATCTTCTCCTTCGGGGCCTTTCAAGGCGCCCATCATTATATTGTAGGAATATACGTACTGAGAGGATTTGTTATAAATGTCGGAAATATACGCGCTTACATCAGACGGCACTCTGAAAAGATGTCTCTGCGCCAGTCTATGCGAAGCCCATTTGTCCCTGCTCCAGTTTTTGCCGTCTGAAAGCGCCTTTTCTATATTTTCGGCTTTGAAATTTAGAAGCGCGAGAAAAGCGATTTTTTTCTTGAAGAGGTCCTCTCTCAAATGAGAGCCTAGATTAAGGGAGGAAAAAAGCGGATCTTCCGGTCTCATTTCTCCCGTATCTTCATCCAGTTCTTTTCTCATATCCAGAAGCAGAGCCGTCAGCCTTCCGTTTATGCTTTCATATTTGGAGTCAAATTTTTTTAAAAGATCCTGCGCTTTATCTTCCGGCACAAAATTATTCAGGCAAAACTGTAAAAAATCCTCTCCGCCGCCGTCTTCCCTTCTCCATAAGGTGAAAACTTGATTGACCCCATTCTCTATCCTTTCCTTTTCCAGCGGGTATTTTTTTAAGAGCTCTTTTTTTGCCTTAAGCAGATATTTTTTATCCAGCATTTCCCCTCCTAATACAGATAATAAAACGTGCCTTCCGGCGATTTTTCCAAAGAATTTATCAGCACAAGCCCGAAATAAATTGATTGCGGGTCCGAAAAATAAAGATATGCGGAACTGCCGTTCACGGCCTGTTTATAGTCTTTATCATAAGCTGAAGTCCTTATGTATTCAACCGAATACTCATATCCCTTGCCGATATCTATTTTAGGCCTGCATTCCAGGTATAATGGAAAAATTTCTTCCAGATCTTTCGGATGCCTGTAATTTTTCATCAGATACGATTGTAAAGCCAGTCTAATGTACAAGAGAGCTTCCTTATAATTTGTTTCCCTTTCGCAAATCTCTCTCTTCTGGATGTGTTTCACTGTTTCGCTGCTTTGTATTATACCGGAAAATGATGAGGAGGAATATTCAATTGAATAATAGGCTTTTTGCTGAGTATTATGTTCACCGGCGGTTTGAGCCGCCAAAGTTGATAAAGTCATGAGAATGGTTGACAGCAATACGTTCATTTTATTTCGCCGGCCGCCTTTAATATGTCATTTCTTATCTCAATCATGGCCTGAGCAAGTTCGCTTAAAGCTCCTCTTTCGTTTTTAAACCCGGCAGATTCTTTTTTATAGACCTTATCAAAGGCAATTGCTCCTTCATTGTAGAGAATTACACGAACTTCGGCATACGAAGGAAAAGCGGCCGGATTGCGGGCTTCATATCTCAATTGATTAATTTCAGCTTTTACTTCAAATGTTTTTACCACGCTGGCGGATGCAGGGGCGCAATAATCCATTTCTTTCTTTAAAGTTTCAAACAAAAAATCCTCCGCTTTCATCTTTTGCTCCGAGTTAATCCGGCTGTCTGAAATTTCCGGTTTCAGGACCTTTAGCGAAAAATCAAGTTTGGAGGGACAATCAGATGGCAAGGGCGAGTATTCCTGAGGGCTTATCCGGCATATGAAACTTGTATCCGGTGAACAGGAAAATAAATGTAACAGAACTGCTGAAGATATCAAAGCTATTGCCGCATATATGGGCCTTTTTTTCATAAGCAAAATTCTGTTCTCTCAGGATTTTATCATTATCAAGGCCATTTTAAATTTCTTGACGGCCTTAAGCGCATGCGGCTTTCCTGCGGGCATTATGATCATTTCCCCTTTTTTTACCGTATGCTTTCTCCCTGAAATCTTTATTTCAGCCTCGCCCTGCATTATGTACACGCAGGCGTCAAAAGGGGCCGTGTGCTCGCTTAAAAACTGGCCTTTATCAAAGGCGAAAGTCGTAATTGTCCCTGTTTTTTTAGACAGCAGAGTATTGCTGACTATGGAGTCTTTCCTGAAATCCGCCGTTTTTTCAAGAACGAATTTTTTTTCGGCTTCCGATTTTATCACTTACCCTCCTTTATTGCGCAAATAAATTTTACAAAATTTATGCGGCCGGCAAACGCTTCAAAAGACGCAAAAAATCTTTAAATGCTTTGCGATATATGCGATAATGTAACTATATGAAAGACAGCGCAGCAGAAAGCAAGATAACATTTTCATCTCTCGGTATAGACGATAAACTTCTCAAAATTTTGGAAAAACTTAATTTTAAGACCCCGACGCCGATACAGCATAAAGCGATACCTGCCGGCATTTCCGGCACAGATATGGTAGGCATAGCGCAGACCGGCACAGGAAAAACCATAGCTTTTTTAATCCCGATGATACAGAGATTATCCGCCTCAAAAGGCAAGGGATTGGTTCTGGTGCCGACAAGAGAGCTTGCAGTTCAAGTGGCCGATGTGGCCGAAGATTTTTCCTCTTTTACTGGTTCGGGCACGGCGACCCTTATCGGCGGAGAAAATATAGACAATCAGTTCAGGCAGCTTGCTGAAAAACCGAGAATAATAATAGCCACACCGGGACGGCTTCTTGATCATCTTGAGCAGAAAACTGTGAATTTGTCTGATACGGAAATACTCGTTCTTGACGAGGCGGATAGAATGTTTGATATGGGTTTTGCTCCTCAGATAGAAAGGGTCATATCTTATCTGCCGGTTGAAAGACAGACAATGCTGTTTTCAGCTACAATGCCCGAAGATGTAATGAAGCTTGCCTCCAGGCATATGAAAATGCCTGTCAGAATAGAGGTGGCGAGGGCCGGCAGCGCGCCTCAGCAGGTTGAACAGGAGCTTTTTTTCGTGGATAATTCTTCAAAACTTTCCCTTTTGAACAGCATTCTTGAAAAATATACCGGCACAGTCCTTTTATTTGTAAGAACCCGCCATCATGCCCGCCAGATAACCTCCGCTCTCCGCGCCCTCAAGCATAATGCGGCAGAGATACACTCAGACAGATCTTTAGGCCAAAGAATGGAGGCGATGGAAGGATTCAAGTCCGGCAAATACAGGATTCTTGTCGCCACAGATATAGCCGCCAGAGGCATAGATGTGACAGGCATAGAGCTTGTGATAAATTATGATTTGCCTGATGAAGAAGAAAATTATGTCCACAGAATAGGCCGCACGGGACGGGCCGGCAGAATGGGTCATGCCATAACCTTTGCATCTCCGGATCAGATGAAGGACATAAGCCGCATAGAGAATCTCATAAAAATGCGCATAAAAAGTTCGGCTCTGCCGCCTTTAAGGCCTTTGCGCCGTCTCAAAAATGAAAATTCCGCACATGGAAAGCCGTACAAAGAGTTCAGTGATGATAACGGGCGCGAAAGGACAAAAGGCCGCGGCCTGCGTGACTCAAAAAAACGTTTTGGAAACAGTTTTCATCCTGCCTCTGGAGAGGAAGGAAGGAACAGGGCCTTTAACGGGCCCAGCCATTATGATGGTAAGAAGCGTTATTTCAAAGGGCATGGCTCACCTTCAAAATTGCAGGCAGGGCATGATAAGAAAGCAGCTTATCATCACGGCAAGTCTGCGGAAGCTTCATCGCCCAAGTCAGGGGCCCATAAAAAGAGAGGCATAATACGCTCCTTTATAAGGCGTATAATGGGCAAAAAGGATGAAGATTGATTTTTTTTCCTTAAAGTTTTAGAATATCTCTCATAAGGCGATGGAGTTCGCCTTAGGCCTCGGGCCTTAAACCGCAAACAGCTGATAACTCCTGCGACCGATCGCGGGAGTTTTTTTATTTTCAGGTAGGAAAATATGAGCGCAATAGCAGATATAAAAGCTAGGGAAATCCTTGATTCAAGGGGCAATCCGACTGTGGAAGTGGATGTGTTTTTAGAAAGCGGAGCTTTCGGACGCGCTGGAGTGCCCTCGGGCGCTTCAACAGGCGTACATGAGGCGCTGGAACTTCGCGACAAGGGCAATAAGCGTTATTCGGGAAAAGGCGTAAAAAAAGCGGTGGATAATGTGAACAAAGTCATATCAAAAGCTCTTAGAGGCCTTGATGCCTGCAATCAGCCCCTCATAGACAACACCTTAATTTCCCTTGATTCAACGCCTGGCAAGAGCAGGCTTGGAGCAAACGCGATTTTGGGCGTAAGCATGGCAGCAGCCAGAGCCGCAGCCGATTTTTCCGGCTTGCCGCTGTATCGCTATCTCGGCGGCGCAGGGGCGCGCATACTTCCAGTTCCCATGTTCAACATTTTGAATGGAGGCGTGCATGCCGACTGGCAGGGTCCCGACCTTCAGGAATTTATGATAGCTCCAGTCGGCGCTAAAACATTTACTGAGGCTTTGCGCTGGGGCTCGGAGACGTATCATGCTCTTAAAGGCGTTTTGAAAGGCGCAGGTTTCACTGTCGGAGTAGGAGATGAGGGCGGTTTTGCTCCGGCTCTTAAAGCCAATGAGCAGGCCCTTGAGTTTATAATGAAAGCGATAATTAAAGCCGGATACAAGCCTGGGCAGGATATTGCGATAGCCATGGACCCGGCCTCAAGCGGATTTTACGAGAACGGCAAATACAATCTCAGGACTGAGGGCCGCAAGGTCACATCCGGTGAAATGGTCAAGATGTATTCCTCATGGGTCAGGAAATACCCTATAGCCGTTTTGGAAGACGGACTGGCTGAAGATGATTGGGAAGGATGGAAGATTCTAAACAGCGAGCTTGGCGGCAGGATAGAGCTTGTCGGAGATGATCTGTTCGTCACAAATGTTGAAAGAATATCCAAAGGCATAAGAGAGAAAGCCGCAAATGCCGTTCTCATAAAGTTGAATCAGATAGGCACAGTGACTGAAACGATAGCCGCCATAGAACTTGCGCGCAAGGCTGGCTGGGGAGCAATGGTTTCACACAGAAGCGGCGAAACTGTAGACAGTTTTATCGCAGATTTCACCGTCGCCATGGGCACCGGCCATCTCAAGACCGGCGCGCCGTGCCGCGGCGAACGTGTTGAAAAATATAACCAGCTTATGAGAATAGAGGAAGATTTGGGCAAAGCCGCCTGTTATGCCGGAAGGAAAGCGTTTGTAAGATAGTTATGGACAGACAGGTCAAGCGACTCTCAGCGGTTGAATCTGCGGCCTCATCCTTCGGGATGAAATCGCTGTCCGGTCAGATATCCGCCTGCAAGGATCTGATTTCCCGGAACGCTTATCTGAATGTGGCTGTCGTGGGAAAGTTCAAGGCTGGCAAAAGTTCTTTTTTGAATTGTCTGGCCGGCCGCGAAATATTGCCGGTAGGAGTGATTCCGGTAACTTCGGTAATTACCGAACTTTATTGGGATACGGCCGAAGGTGCCCGCGTAAAATTTCTTGACGGGAAAACGAAAGATATTCCTTTAAAAGAAGTTTCTGTTTACATAGACGAAAGAAATAATCAGGAAAATAAGTTCCGGGTTGACTCTGTCAGTATAGGCCTGCCCGAAATGAAGGACTGGAAAAGATTAAAATTTGTGGATACCCCGGGCCTTGAAAGCGTTTTAACCCATAATACAAAAACATCTCTGGAGTGGATTTCCAATACAGGCCTAGCCATAATCGCTGTCAGCGCAGATTCCCCTCTTTCCGAACATGATATTGAGCTGATAAGCGCCATGCGGTCCTACAGCCCGGAAATAATAGTGCTCCTAACCAAGACGGACAGAATGGATAGTTCTGAGCTTTCTCAGGTTGTCGATTTTATAAGAAATAAATTGCGCGAAAGATTCAAGATTGAAATGACGGTATATCCGTTTTCGGTAAGGCCGGAATTCTCAGCTTTAAGGGCGGCTTTCACCGAAAAGATCCTTAAACCTTTTGCGGCAAATATTGAGGAAGAAAGGGCCAGAATACTTGAGCATAAACTGTCCTCGCTTGAACGTAAGGCGAAGGAGTACCTGCTTGCCGCCATGGCGGCTTCAAGGGCAAAAGATGATGAACGCGCAAGACTTGAAAATTTGGTAATAAAACACAAGGAAAGATTCAATCTCCTGCAGAATAATTTTAAGTCTCTGTTTGAGCGCGATGCCGCTCAAATGCGCAGCCGCTTGGAGCGTTCTTTTCTGGCCCATTCTAAAAGGGTCGTAACGGAGCTTGAGGCGATCTTGGAAAAAAAACTTTCTTCGCCGGGTTTAAATCTTGCTCAGATGAGTGGAGTTTATTCTGATGTAATGAATGAATTTTTTTCAAATCAGACAAAAAATTTATTTGCTTTTGAAAGCAGGAATCTGCAAGCTGCCGCAGATAAAAGCGCTGAATCTTTCGTTAAAATGTCTGAGGATTTTATCTCGCTTCTGATCAAGGATGTTCAGGATGTTCTTGGAGTAAAATTGCCTTTTATAAATTTTGAGTCAAAACCTGCGAAATTGCCCGAGCCGGATGTGAAAATAAGCCAGGCTTTTGAGACGCATATAGAGCTGCTGTGGTTTTTTATTCCGTCATTTCTTTTCAGAAGAATGTTTATAAGGCATTTTTTGTCCCTTGTCCCTTTTGAAACCGAGAAAAACATTATACGCATGGCCATGTCCATAGCGTCGGATGTAAACAATAACACGGACCGGGCAAGGCAGGCAGCTTTGCAGCATGTTAAAGACACGCTTGATGCTATAGAAAGGATACTTGCCGAAAAACCGGATTCCACAGGCAGGATAGAAGCGGCGTTAAAGTCATTGGAGGCATGAAATTTTATGGAACCTGATAAAATTCCCCTTATAGTCGGCGCGGCTATATTTCTCGCTTCCGTTGTAAGTTTGAGAATCAGTGCTTCGGTTGCCATATGCGAGGTAGTACTGGGCATTATACTTGGCGCCGCCGGCATGCGTCCGGAAAACTGGATGGTTTATATAGCCGGCTTTGGCGGCATAGTGCTGACTTTCCTTTCAGGGGCTGAGGTGGATGTGAAACTACTTCGCGAAAATTTCAGGCAGGCTGCCTTGCTCAGTTTTTCCTCCTTTCTTATTCCCTTCATTTCCGGATTTCTTTTTTGCCGATATCTGGCCGGCTGGAGCCCCTCCGCCTCATTGATAACTGCAATAGCGCTGTCTGAAACTTCTCTGGCGGTCGTTTATTCTGTCCTGGTTGAAACCGGTCTTTCAAGCAGGAGAATGGGCAAGGTGTTGATGGTTTGCACTTTTCTTACCAACTCGCTTACCGCCATTTCATTGAGTTTTGTTTTTTTGAAACCCAATCTCCATACTTTTATTTTTATTCTGGTGTCGGCAGTATTTCTTATATTTGCCGGCCGCTTCAGTATGCGCGTGATAAGGGATCCTGTTTTGGCCGGAAAGGTCATAGAGCCTGAAATAAAATATATATTTTTTGTGCTTCTCGCTTTTGTTTATATGGCGGAGCTTGGCGGCAGCCAGGCAATACTGCCCGCCTTTCTATTCGGGCTGGCAATGAGCAGGCATTTTAAGAGTCAGAGAAGCACTTCAGGGATAAAAACCAGGCTGAGAACTGTTTCCTACGCTTTTTTTACACCGTTTTTTTTCATCGTGGCGGGTATGAAGGTTTCCCTGCCGGCTTTGTGGACATCATTTTTTCTGTTTTTAGGCATTTTTGTCGTAAAACAGCTATCAAAATTTACAGGCGTTTATTTTCTTATGAAAAAATATTTTCCGGGCGATGTTATGCACTCAACATTGCTCATGTCCACAGGACTGACCTTCGGAGTTATGGCGGTGTTGTTCGGCTTCAAGGCCGGCTATCTTAATCAGTCCCAATATTCAATACTTACCGGAGTTTTAATAGCCAGCGCCATTATCCCGACATTTGTAGCGCAAAAATGGTTCCCGCCCGTTGAAGAAGAAGACATCGTTTGAAGATAAAATTGCTTAAAACTTTTGCCGGCCGGAAGTTATTTTGCCTTTAATTTTTTTAAGATGAAAAATCAAACCAGCGCCTTGTGCTGTTGCAAAACTTGACTACGCTCAGCATTACCGGAACCTCAACAAGTACTCCTACTACGCAGGCCAGGGCGGCCCCTGAATCAGGACCGAAAAGCGCTATGGCTGTGGCAACAGCCAGCTCAAAAAAGTTGCTTGCTCCTATCAAAGCGCCCGGCGCCGCTACGCAGTATTCAACCCTGAATTTTTTCATAAGCAAATAAGCCAGCCCGGAATTAAGATAGACCTGTATCAATATAGGAATAGCTATTAAAATAACGTGGAAAAATCTGCCTGTTATGTTTTCAGCCTGGAAGGCGAATATGAAAATCAAGGTAAGCAGTAAAGCCGTAATGCTGACAGGGCCGAGTCCGGCAAGAAATTTTTTTTCAAACCATTCTTTCCCCTTTGTTCTTATAAGCCATATCCTTGTGAGCGCGCCTGCTGTCAGCGGTATTACTATGAATATGAAAACGGCCCAAAGAAGAACATTGAAAGGCACTGTAAGATTTGAAGCTCCGCTTACAAGCAGCGTAACTATCGGCGCAAAAGCGATAAGCATTATCAAATCGTTCAAGGCCACCTGCACAAGCGTATAGGCAGGATCGCCGTCTGTCAGATAGCTCCATACAAAAACCATTGCGGTGCACGGGGCGGCTGCCAGAATTATGGTGCCGGCTATATACTGGTCCGCCAGTTCCTGGCCTATCAAAGGCAGAAAAAGCTGCTTGAAAAATATATACCCGAGCAGGGCCATGGAAAATGGCTTTACAAGCCAGTTTACGAAGAGCGTTATCAAAATCCCTTTGGGCCTTTTAGTTACGCCGGCTACAGAGGCGAAATCAACTTTCAGCATCATCGGATATATCATCAGCCATAAAAGTACGGCAATCGGTATGTTTATTTGCGAACCTGCGCCGAATTCCATTGAGCGCAGCGCCTCAACAGCGCCGGGAATCCATTTCCCTGTCAAAATGCCGGCAGCCATGCATACGGCAACCCAAAGACTAAGGTATTTTTCAAAGAAATTCATTTTTTTTGCCGTTTCAGCCATTTCCCCTCCCTAAATAAGACCCGCTACAAAGTCGCGTATTTCATCTCTGACTTTGCGGTAATGATTCAAAGCTTCTTCTTCATTTTTCGCTTCTTTGGCAAGAAACGGCGGGTCCTGGAAACTTTTGTGAATTTTTTCAGCTTTACCAAACCATACCGGGCAGCTCTCCCTTGCCTTATCGCATACTGTCACCACCATGTCAAAAGCAGTATCCTTGAATTCCATAACGCTCTTGGACCTGTGGCCTGAAATATCCACTCCGGCTTCAGCCATAACTTTTACGGCTCTTGGATCAACAATACCGGGATTTGTGCCGGCTGAAAAAACTTCAGCCCGGCCGGCCAGAAGCTTTTTGCCCCAGCCCTCAGCCATCTGGCTTCTGCAGGAATTGCCTGTGCATAGAAAAAGTATTTTTTTCATTTCAATCCTCCGCGGTATTTCCCCAGTTTTGCAAGACGGCCTTCTTGAAAGAGTTTGATGAACAGCATCGGCCAAAAGGGTTTTCGGTCAAGCATCGGCAGGGATTTAATTTCCCTTTGGCTTTTTTTACAACAAAACTCCATGATGAATTTCCGGTTTCCCTTATAACTTCTGCAACTTCTTCATATGTAAGCTTATTACAGTAACAGGCATATCTTTTTTCCGCTTTGTTTTTGAAATCAAACTCAACTTTACAGTCTTTTAATGTCCAGAAAGCGTTCTTACTGAAATAAGAAACTTCACACACAGGATTGGCGCATAAAAAGTAATTGCCGCCGATTCCAATTTTTACATTTTTCTTAAGTATGCCTCTGGCTGTTTCATAGCTTACCGGGTGACCTTTTTCAGCGCAAACGGGGCATAAGACCGGAGTTTTCGGCTTTGCCTGCTGACCGGCGCAGCATGAGCTTTTACATTCGCAGCCGCAGCTTTTTTGGACTTTCTTATCCGCATTTCTTTTTTGGGCCATAACAGGATACCTCATTAATTCCCTTCAGATCTTTCAAAAGCGTTTTATCATTCTCAAGTTTTGACATAATGCAGTTAAATATCTCATTAAGTTCCCTGTCTGATATATCCAGGGAATAATATGTCCAGAAGCTTTTTTGTTCCTCTTTGATTATGCCTGCCTTTTTAAGTTTTGAAATATGTTTTGAAACCGCGGCCTGAGTAAGTCCAAGAATATTTTTAAGATGGCAGACGCAAACGCTTCTTTTATTCAATAGATTCATTATTCTTATTCTGGTCTTATCGGAGAAAAGCTTTAAAAATTCCAATTTTTCTTTCATATGTTAAGTATTTGGACTAAATTGAAAAGATAGCCGGTCAAAATTATGCCGAAAGCTGCAATGGCAAAAAACAGCGCTATAAGCTCAAGCTTTATTACCCTTCTAAGCATTATGGCTTCAGGCAGGCTGAGGGCGGAGACGGCCATCATAAAACTTAAAGCCGTTCCAAGAGGTATTCCTTTCTGAAATAAGGCCGCTGCTATGGGTAAAATCGCGGCGCAGCTGCCGTACATAGGAATGCCGAGTATGGTCGCTATCGGAACTGAAAAAAAACCT
Source organism: Elusimicrobiota bacterium (assembly GCA_029267355.1). GTDB lineage: Bacteria > Elusimicrobiota > Elusimicrobia > Elusimicrobiales > UBA9959 > JAAYVI01. The sequence goes on from JAJUJA010000040.1 coordinate 11,255, forward strand.
ACTTTTGAGATAAGAGCGTGTATTTTTTCTTGCGGCACATAATTGTGTATTAAAGCTCCTATGGCCACTGCAGCTATTATCCACAGGTAAAGTTTTTTTATTATATCCGCAGATTCTTTTAGGCCGAATTTAACTCTTTCGCCGAAATTTATGTACAAATTATCCTTTTCATTTTCCTGGGAATCAAAATCCATATCCTCAACTATGTATTTTTCCATTTTCAATTTTGAAATAATGAGCCCTGTAAATATGCCCATAGACATTCCCGAAATAACATAAATTGCCGTTATTTTCAGTCCAAGCAGGCCTGCCATCATGGCGGCCAGATATTCATTTACCAGCGGAGAGGTCATTAAAAAAGCGAAACCTACTCCAAGCGGTATTTTCAGCCTTATAAAGCTTATGAAAAAAGGTATTGAGGAGCAGGAACAAAACGGCGTCAGCGCGCCGAAAGCTGAAGCAAAGAAATACGGCCAAATCCCTCTGCTTTTAAGTTTCTCTTCTATAACCTTTCTTGAAACATAGGTCCTGAAAATCCCTATTACCGCTATGAAAACGAAAAGAAGAAGAAAGATCTTTATCGTGTCGTAAAGAAAGAAAATCAAAAAGCCGTATAATTTGTTTTGCATATATCTTCTGTCAGGAAAAATCAGCAGCAGCCCTTGCCCTTGCAGCATCCGGATTTTTTCGCCTTCTCCTGAACCTTTTTGTCAATTTTTTCAATTAAAACCTTAAAGAATCCTTTTTTCTCCGGCTTTTGACTGTTTGATTCGCTGTTTGTTTTTTTATTTTCGGCTTCTTTCATATTTGCCTCCATATTAGATAACCTTTTGGTTATATAATTTATTGTAACAAAAACAATTTTTTCGTGCAAGTTGATCCTTTGACGCTGAGTTATCAAATTTAAATGTAAGAGAATTAAATCAGCAGAATAAGTAAAAGAGTAAAAGCTGATTTATTAATTTAAGTTTAAGCGTGGGCCTTTTCAATCTCATCATTGCCGGAACAGCAAGGCAGGCTTTTGTAAACTGCTGCGCCGGCGCTTATGGCTATAAAAGCGGCAAGCAGGTGCTTAACCGCTTTTTTGGCTGATTTTTTAGATGAGTTCTTTTGCATATTTAAGAACCTTCTCAATATTTTTCTCCGTAGCCGGGGCTTTGCCTTTTTCAAAACCGCAGTCGGTCACTTTCAGATGCTTGAATTTCTTGATGCCGTGAGTTTCCAAAGTTTTTTTAGCGCAGGAAACCGGACAGCCGTCTATTGCTATAACAAGATCCGCTCCATTTGCCGAAGCTATGAAACCGCTGATATTGCCGCCTATACCTGCCAGACAGCTCATCTTGACGCAAGTTTCTTTTGAAAGAAGCCTTGCCGCCCTGTCAGCTATCTCGCCGACATCTGCCGCTCCGGAACATGGAAATACCATCATCGCTTTTTTCCCGCAGGCGCATTGTTCGGCCATATTATTCAGCCTCCGATATTATCTTTTTCAATTCTTCCGCAGAAGGAACTTTCCCGGCAAATTTAACATCGTCATTTATCGCGAGAGCCGGCGTCATCATAACGCCCATTTCAGTTATTTTATTGATGTCAGCTATTTTTTCCATTTGGTACTCTATGCCAAGTTCTTTTGCCGCAGATTCAGCCGCCGCATAAAGTCTGGCGCATTTTGGACAACCCATTCCAAGTATTTGTATTTTTTTCATTTTTATCTCCTTTTTTAAAAAAATGCTCCGTAAAACATTCCGCTCATTGCGGCCATAATAACTACAAGAGCCACATAAACGGCGGTCTTTTTGGTTCCCATTATACTTTTGAGCACAAGCATATTCGGCAGTGAAAGAGCCGGCCCCGCCAGAAGCAAGGCTAAAGCCGGCCCCTTGCCCATGCCGGCGCCCATAAGACCTTGAAGTATCGGTATTTC
>JAJUJA010000043.1 GCA_029267355.1 Elusimicrobiota bacterium
AAATTGTCCCTACACCTCAATGACGGCTTTCGCCATAGATCCGGTTTATATTTCCATAAAGGATGTGGAAAATCTATCCCCGGAAATAAAGGATCTTATGGAAACGCCCAAATTCAAGGCGGAAATAAAGGAATTAAGGAAAAAAGATTATATAGACTATGACGCCGTGAAAAGAATAAAGTTTGACCTGCTCTGGAAGCAGTACCTCTATTTCAAAAAGAATTTCACGGACGGCAGCCCCCAGAAAAAAAGTTTTGATGATTATAAATGGTTCAACGGCTACTGGCTTAATGATTATGCCGTTTTCAGAAGGATGAAGGATGTTTTCGGCTGGACCAGCTGGACGCACTGGGAAGAGAAATATAAAAACAGGCATCCTGATGCAATTGAAGAGTTTTCAAGGGAAAATGAGCAGCAGATAGACTATTTCAAATACATACAATGGGAAATAGACAAGCAGTGGAAAAAGCTTTACTCAAAGGCCTCATCAAAAGGCATAAAAATTTTCGGCGACCTGCCTTTCATGGTAAATCAGGAAAGCGCCGATGTCTGGAGCAGGCCTTATGATTTCAGGATAGATCTGGAAGCAGGCGCACCGCCGGACGCCTTCAGCGCAGACGGTCAGAGATGGGGGCTGCCTGCTTACAACTGGGAAAGTCTGGAGAAAAATAATTTTGAATGGTGGCGGCTTAAAGCAAAAAAGTTCTGCGAATTTTATGACATATTCAGGGTTGACCATATGGTCGGCTTTTTCAGGACATGGGTCATTCCGAGAGATCCATCATTGAAGCCGGACTTTGACCTTAAGGATGAGCGTCTTCAGGAAAAAAGAGGCAGGGATTTTCTTAAAGCCGTAATATCGGCCTCTCCGATGCTCGCCGTTGCCGAAGATCTGGGCGTTATTCCTGACTATGTTTACAAAGTGCTTAAAGAGCTTGATGTTTGCGGCTATAAGGTTTTCCGCTGGGAGAAAAACAAAGACGGCTCTTATAAAAGTCCTGAGAACTATGAAAGAGTTTCTTTAGCCACAACCTCAACGCATGATAATGAGCCTATGGCTTTATGGTGGGAGATAACTCCGTCAAAGGAAAAAAGGCTTTTCTGGGAAATGGTCTGCGAAGGCGAAAAGGAGCCTCTGCCCCATTCCTATAAATCAGCCAGAGACAGGATAATAACAAAGGCGTTCAAAGCCGATTCCTGCTTTCTGATATTTCCCCTTCAGGATATTCTGGCTTCCAGGGAAAGGATAAATGAGCCGAATACGGTAGGCAATCATAACTGGTCTTACCGTCTCAGAGATGATGTTTCAGCATTCATGAAAAAAAACGCCGTAATTATAGATTTTGTCAGAAATCTTTCGGAAAAAAGAAAATGAAGAAAATTTTCATCTTGCCTGTTCTGCTTTTCTGCGTCTCATGTTCAATGAACTCTCTTGCCGTGAAGGCCGCGTCAAAAACGCTTGACCGCGGGATGCAGTCGGTTTTCAAAGAGAAAGATCTTGATTATTCCAGACAGGCTCTTCCGGCAAATCTCAAACTGATTGAAATACTGCTTGAAAATTCTATGGATGAGAAATTGCTTGAAAACGCCTCGCTAGGCTTTTGCGGATATGCCTGGGCCTTTCTGGAAGACTCCTCTCCAGCGCAGGCGGAAAGTTTTTATAAAAAAGGCATCTTTTATTCATCCGTTCTGATGGAAAAAAAGAAAATAAGCAGGAACGGAAAAATAAATGCGCGTGCGGTCACAAAAAAGAACTCTCCGGCTTTATTCTGGAACACTTTCTGCAAAAGCGCGCTGATAAATTTTGATCCCTCAAACAGCGAAAACTCGGTTATGCTGGGAGAAACTCAGCAGCAGGCCGAGATTCTGGCGCAGAAGGATCCGGCCTACCTCAACAATGCGATTTATGCTGTGCTCGGTTCAATATACGCCTCAAAGCCGAGAATGTTCGGCGGAGATACGCAAAAATCGCAGTATTTTTTTGAAAAAGCCCTTTCGGGAAACGGCGCTTCATTTTTGCTGAACAAGTATATGTATGCAAAGACATATGCCGTGGCCGTTCAGGATGAAGAACTTTTCATCAAAACGCTTGAAAGCGTTATAAACACGGAAAACGCAGATGAAAATATCTCTTTCTTCAATGAAGTTGCCAGAGAAAAAGCTCTGAAGCTCAAGGAGAAAAAAAATGAATACTTTTAAAAAGACAGCTGCCGTTTTTCTTCTCATTTTTTCCCTGTCGCCTTTAAAAGCGCAAACCGTGATAAAATTTGCCACTCTGGCTCCTGAAGGCACCAGCTGGACAAAAACTCTCAGGGCCTTTGCCGGAGAAATAAAAGAAAAGACTGCCGGCAGAGTTGAAATAAAAATTTATGCCGGAGGCATAAGCGGAGATGAAAAAGATGTAGTAAGGAAAATACGAATAGGACAGCTGAATGCGGCGGGTTTTACCGGCTTCGGGATAGGCGAAATAGCTCCTGAAATAAGAGTTTTGGACGCGCCTTTCCTTTTTTCAAACGCCTCAGAAATAGACAGAATTTACTCCAAATTCTCAAATGAATTCAGGGAAATATTCGCCAAAAAGGGTTTTGAGCTTCTCGGCTGGGCCGAGGTGGGCGAAGTCTATGTTTTCTCCAAGAATCCCATTGAAAAGATTTCTGATTTTGCCAAAGCCAAAATGTGGCTTTGGGAAGGCGATCCTATAGCCGAACAGGCTTTCAAGGAGCTTAAGGCCAATCTTATCCCTCTTTCCATAACGGATGTAATGACTTCCCTGCAAACAGGGATGATAGACTCGGTTTACGGAACCCCGAACACGATAATACCTCTCCAATGGTATTCAAAGATGAAATACGCGCTTGATTTGCCTGTTACCAATGCCAGCGGAGCGGTGCTTTTAAGCAAGAAAGTTTTTGACTCCCTTTCTCCGCAGGACGCTTCAACGCTCAAGGATTTGGCGCAGAAGTATTTTAAAACTCTGACTCAGGAATCAAGAAAGGAAAATATCAAAGCAAGAGAGACGCTTAAAGCAAAAGGCATAATTTTCCTCAAGCCTTCGGCCGAGGAGACCGCATCTTTCAAAAAAGCCGGCGAAGAGGCCAGAAAAAAACTTGCGGAAAGAATATATCCAATGCAGCTTTTGAAAAAGATAGAAACCGAGCTGGCGCAAAAAAGCAAATGAAAAAAGCCTTGTTCTCCCTGCAGGAAAAACTTATAAAATTGGAGAAATTTATTCTAATCGCCTTACTTTGCGCCATGGTTTTTCTTTCATTCTCCCAGTTTGCCCTCAGATTCTTTTTCAACTCGGGAATTTTATGGATGGACGTTTTTCTAAGATACCTTGTTCTTAACACAGCAATGTTTTCCGCCGCTTATGTCTCATCGTCAAAAGGGCATTTCGCTCTGGAATTTTTCTCAAAAAAAATGCCGCCGAAGGCCGCAAGAGGCGCATTCATACTCTCAAGCATTTTCGCCTTTTGCGCTTCAATGCTTCTCTTTCTCTCTTCTTTTTCATTTGTCAGGCAGGAATACCTCAGCGCATCTATCGCTTTTTCGGCTTTTGAATTTGAATTCAAGTCCTTTTATTTTCAGCTGTGCCTTCCGCTCGGTTTTTTGCTTTCTTCATATCATTTCCTGCTGAAAGTTTTTTATACTGAAAATACGGAGCAGGCAAAATGACGGCAGCGATATCAGCCGTTTTCCTTGCCGCTGCTGCAGCCGGAGCCCCCGTTTTCGCTTTGATAGCGATTGCGACCTTCGCTCTTTTCTATTCAGCCGGCATAGACTTTTCAGCGCCCATAATTGAATTTATGCGCCTTCAGAGCATGCCCTCTTTAATTTCAATTCCGCTTTTCACTTTTTCGGGCTATGTTCTTGCAGCCTCAAAGGCCCCGGTTAGAATGCTGGCGCTGGCCAAGGCTCTTTTCGGCTTTATTCCCGGCGGCATTGCCATAGCAAGCCTTACAGCCGCTGCGGCCTTCACGGCCTTCACCGGAGCTTCAGGAGTCACTATAATCGCCCTGGGCGGCCTGATTTATCCGGTTTTGAAAGCCCAAAAATACGACGATAATTTTTCGCTCGGACTTGTAACATCCACAGGCAGTCTCGGTCTCCTGTTTCCCCCCTCTTTACCCATAATACTTTACGCCATAGTTGGCAAACTGGATATGGGCCTTCTGTTCAAAAAAGCTTTAATACCGGGGTTGATTCTTCTCGCCGCCCTATATTTTTACAGCTGGTTTAAAGCCTTAAAGTCAAAAATGCCTGCTGAAAAATCAAGTTTCAATGAAATTTTTTCCGCTGTAAAAGATGCGGCCTTTGAGCTGCCACTTCCTTTTATAATAGTTTTCGGCATATACGGCGGATATTTTACCGCATCAGAAGCGGCCTCTGTCATGGCTTTCTATGTTACAGCGGTTGAATGTTTTGTAAAAAAAGAGATAGATTTTTTTAAACAGCTTCCTGAAACAGCCATAAGGAGCCTTGAGCTGGTCGGGGCTATTTTTGCCGTGCTCGGCACAGCCCTTGGATTCACAAGCTACATAATAGACGCTCAATTGCCTGAAAGGCTTTTTTCAATGCTGCATGCTCTGATACCGGGCAAGACGCTGTTTCTCATGTTCCTTAATGTCTTCATACTTCTCATAAATATGATAGAGATTTTTTCAGCCATAATAATAATAGTTCCGATAATAGTTCCGGTGGCGATGAATTACGGCATAGACCCCGTGCATCTGGGAATAATATTCCTGGTGAATCTTGAACTCGGCTATATGACGCCGCCGCTGGGCATAAACCTCTTTTTATCTTCGGGCAGGTTCAAAAGGCCTTTGGGCGACGTTTATAAATCAGTAATGCCTTTCTGGCTTATAACAGCCGCAGTGCTTCTTCTTATAACCTATTTCCCCGGCCTTATAGGCGTTTAATCATTCGCTCAGCCTTATCTCTGAATTTTCGCCTATGTTTATGCTGTCTATTCTCCCATTAACTACAGCCGAAGGCCCTATAAGCGATTTGTCCAAATTGGCGTTTTTAATCTCGGCATTCTCGTTTATTATGGAGTCAGATATTATTGAATTTTCAATGAGACAATTGTCTCCGACAGAAACATTAGGCCCTATTATGGAATTTTTTATTCTTGCGCTCGGAGAAATATAGGAGGGCTTTATGGCAAAAAAGGCGCCCTCGGGATATTTCAAATTTTTCTTTGATGACAATATATGCCTGTTGGTGGCAAGAAGCGTCTCCGGTTTTCCGCAATCAAACCAGCCCTCGGTATTTACCGGCTTTATCCTGTGGCCTTTTTTTATCATCAGAGACATAGCATCAGTAAGCTGCATTTCACCTCTGGTGGTTTTTCCGCTGTTTGCCAATTCCTCAAGACTGTCAAAAAGAATCGATGAGTCCTTGAAGGAATAAAGACCGACTATGGCAAGGTCCGAGACAAACTTCTCCGGCTTCTCAACCATATGCTCTATATAGCCCTTCTTAACTTTGACCACACCGAATCTTGACGGGTCAGAAACTTTTTTTACGCCTATTTTATCGCAATCTCCCTTAAGAAAGCTGGGCATATCAGCTTCTATTATGGTGTCGCCGAGAATTATGAAAGCCGGTCCATTTACGAAAGGTCTGGAAAGCCATATGGCATGGCCGAGACCTTTCTGTTCCTCCTGAACAACATAGCTCACCTCAAATTCAGAATATTTTTTGCTTACATAATCCTTGACCTTTTCGCCGAGATATCCTATGACAAGACATATCTTTTTAAAATTGTTTTCTTTAAGTTTATCTAAAATGTGTCCGAGTATAGGTTTGTCTGCGACAGTCAGAAGCACTTTGGGATATGTGTAAGTATGAGGGCGAAGCCTCGTTCCTGTTCCAGCCACCGGTATTATCGCTGTATAATCATGTCTCATCCAAACCTCCAAAAACGGATATTTCAAAGCAATTATATCAAAAGCGCCGTAACCATTAAAATCAGGACTGAAAAAGCCGCAAGAGCGAGCAGAAACTCGCCTAAAGCGTAAAAAATGGCCGAAAGAAGAAAAATTCTGGCCACAGGCGTAAGTATCAAAATCAGAACTCCGGCAGACAGAAGCCATGAACTTTTAAATACCATGCCGGCAAGCATAATGAGAAAAGACGATGACACTCCGAATATCAGCACTTTTTGTATATATCCCAAAAAAATTTTCTCTCTGTTTTCTTTCATAAACTGTTCAACAGCATCCTTACGGCGACCATAAATACGAGCAAAGAAAAAAGAATCTGTATCTTTTCCGATTTGGCATTATGTAAAAACTTCATACCCAGAAAAGAGCCCAGCAAAACTCCAAAGCATACATAAAAGGCGAGAGGGGCTATTATGTAACCTTTGCGGTAGAATATAAGCGAGCTGGCCGCCGCTGAAACGCCTATCATAAAATTGCTTGTGGCCGCTGCGGCTTTAATGGGCACCTTGCAAAGTATATTCATAACAGGCACCTGCACTATGCCGCCGCCAAGGCCGAGCAGGCCTGAAAGCCCTCCGCCGAAAAAAGAGAAAAACATAGCCTGAGGAAGTTTCTGCGCCTCATAAGAAATTGAAGAACCTGCTGCAGGGTCATAAAATTCCCCGCCGAGACTGGTTTTTCTCTCTTTGGTATCCGGTTTTTGATTTTTTCTTGAGGCTTTCACATACATTGACGCCGCCACCGGAAAGAGAAAAATCGAAAAGAACAGAGCCACTGTTTTAGAGGGAAGACGGCTCATGACAAGGGCTCCGAAAATTGACCCCAGAGCCATGGTCGTTTCCATAATGGTGCCCAGCCTTACATTGGCAAGGCCCTTTTCAACATTGACGGAAGCCACTGCCGAAGAAACGGCGACAATAGACACCAGAGAAACGGCTATGGCGTTTTGTATGGGCAGTTTGAATACCAGAACAAGAAGCGGCACTATAAAGACTCCCCCGCCCACGCCCATTACAGAGCCGAGAATGCCCACGAAAAAACCGAAGATCAAAAGAAAAAAGGACTGAAAAAGGCTTATCTCTATCATTTCAATTCCCTTATGAACTTTGAGGCGCAGTCCTCGCCCTGCTGAAAGTGCCTGAGGCACGAGGAAGGCGTAAAATCTATTATGCCGGAGGCGAGAGGTTTTGAGGGTTTTATCAAATGGACTTCAGGAGCAGATTTTATGAAAATTTTTGATTCATATATTTTCTGAACATGCAAAGCCAGCGTTTTTCTCACTCTGCTTTCAAAAGTTTTAAAAAAACCGCTTCCTTCGTAGCTGAAATCCCAGTCGGACGAATTGCTGACCATAATGACCGTCTTGCAGCCGTCAAACATATTGAGATTTACGGTAGCTATGCCTATGGCGCCGCCGTCCACAAGATGAAGCTTTTCCCCCCTGTCATAGATTTTGACGGGCGGGAAAACAAGAGGGATGGAGCAGCTTGCCACAAGAGCGTCTATGAAATTGACTTTGGCCTGGGATGTTCTGCCTTCATAAGTCATTATATACGGCAATTTTCTTTCCACGCAATGAGCTATGACATGGAAAACGGTCCTTTTATTGAATATCAAATCTCTCTTGCCGAGCCAGGAATAAAGGATATTGTAAAGGGGTTTGTTTGAAAAAACCGTCATTCTTGAAATTTTATCTTCGGCTTTTGAAAGCAAAGAGCCTATAAGCCCTTCTCCTGAATAGGTTTTGTAAAGCTCTATGGGCATATGATGGTAAGAAGGAGAAAATTTGAATATCTTTTTGTTATCCACATTGGCCCAGATGTTCTTAAGCTCTGCAACCTTATCAAAACACCATGCTGCTCCGTTTAGAGCGCCTATGCTGAAACCGGCCACCACATCGGCTTCAAGCCCGCTTTCGGCCAGTTTTTTTATCACTCCGGATTGGAAACTGCCGAAAGCCCCGCCGCCGCAAAGGAAAAGTCCAACAGGTTTTTTCAGTCTGATATTCATATTCCCTTTCAAAAATAATACAATGATAATTGTAGCAAATTAAGATTTGAGCGGAGAAAATATGGAATATCTTCCAATACTGGGACTCGCTGCAGTAATGCTCATGACATTGATACTGCCGTTTTCGGTAAGGGTAGTGGAGGAAGAGATTGAGCTGTTTTTATTTGTTATGGGGGCTCTTGCCGTATCAATATCAAAAGCATGGTCCTGGCATTTAATTTTTGAGGCGATCAAAGAGCCGGTTCCTATAACAATCGCTGTGCTGGTAATGGGACTTTTATTTAAGCTTTTAAGAAAGAAACTTTCATCTCTGCTTAAATTTCTAAGAAAAAAAATGTCTCCTGAAAAACTCGTATTTTCCATCGTTCTCTTTCTCGGTCTTTTTTCCAGCGTTATAACCGCCATAATTTCCGCGATAATACTTTCGGAAATTATAACTTTGCTTAAGTTCAAAAAGGAATTTGAAGTAAAAATGGTCGTTTTCGCCTGCTTTGCCATAGGCATGGGCGCTGCCCTTACGCCTTTGGGAGAACCGCTGTCAACCATAATAGTTTCAAAGCTTAAGGGAGAGCCTCATAACGCGGATTTCTTCTACCTGATTAAAAATCTCGCTGAGTGGATTGTCCCCGGGCTTTTTATATTTTCATGGCTGGCTTCAAAAGGCGCCTCGGAAAATATTTCAAATGAGGAAGGGCTGACGGAAGACTATATTGAGACCACAAAAACAGTGGTATTCAGGGCCTTTAAAGTTTTTATTTTTGTAATGGCTCTCATACTGCTTGGAGCCGGCATCTCGCCGCTTGCCGATAAATTTATTTCAAAAATGCCTGTAGAGCTTTTATTTTGGGCAAATTCAATATCAGCGGTTCTGGACAACGCCACGCTGGCAGCGGCCGAAATAACTCCGTCTCTAACAGACCGTCAGATAACTTTCATAGTTATGGGCCTTATAGTTTCAGGAGGCATGCTTATACCCGGAAACATCCCGAACATAATTTGCGCTTCCAAACTGAACATAAAGTCAAAGGAATGGGCGAAAACTGGCCTAACTTACGGCGCGGTTTTTATGGTTCTTTATTTTTTTGTTCTCTATTTTTTTGCCTGATATAAAAAACCGGAGGAAAGATGAAAAAAGAAATATGGCCTTGGAAAACTATAATAGAGCCTTTCAAGATAAAGGCGGTTGAGCCGCTGGGCTTTACCACAAGAGCCGAGAGAGAAAGACTTCTGGAGCTTGCCCATTACAATCTATTCAATATAAAAGCGGAAAAAGTTCTCATAGACATGCTCACAGACAGCGGCACAGGCGCTATGAGCGCAGAGCAATGGGCCGGCATAATGAAGGGAGACGAATCTTATGCAGGGGCCAGAAGCTATTATAATTTTGAGATGGCCGTGCGCGAACTTACCGGCCTTGAAGAGATAATACCTGTTCATCAGGGAAGAGCCGCTGAAAAAATTCTTTTTACTGCTCTCGGCGCCAAAGGGAAATATGTCATATCAAACTCGCATTTTGACACGACAAGAGCTAATGTCGAGGCCTCAGGCGCGATAGCGGTGGATTTCCCCCACAAGGACGCGCTTAACTTTGACAAACCCGGGCCCTTCAAAGGCAATGCAGACATTGAAGCCATGAAAAAATTCATAAGAGAAAAGGGCGACAAGAATATAGCGATGTGCATCATGACCGTCACGAATAATTCTCTCGGCGGACAGCCGGTTTCAATGGAAAACTTAAAGGAAGTCAAAAAACTTTGCGACACGCATTCAATTCCTCTCTTCATAGACTGCGCGAGATTCGCGGAAAACGCCTATTTCATAAAGCTCAGAGAAAAGGGATACGCAGATAAAAGCGCAGAGGAAATAGCCAAGGAAATGTTTGAAATGGCTGACGGCGCCATGATGAGCTCAAAGAAGGACGCGCTTGTGAACATAGGCGGCTTTCTGGCCATGAACGACAAGCAGCTTTCCCTCAAGTGCCGGCAGCTTTTGATCTTAACTGAAGGATTTAATACTTACGGCGGGCTGGCCGGAAGAGATCTTGAAGCCATAGCCATAGGCCTCAGAGAAGTCTTGGACGAGAATTATCTGCAATACAGAATAAGGTCCAGCCAGTATCTCGGCGAAGGCCTGCTTAATAAAGGCATACCGATAGTCAATCCTCCGGGAGGCCACGGCGTTTATATAAACGCAAAAAAATTCCTGCCGCATATAAAACCTTTGCAATTCCCGGCTCAGGCCCTGGCCTGCGCTCTCTATCTTGAGGGCGGGATAAGGACTGTGGAAATAGGAACGCTTATGTTCGGCAAAAGAGATTCCGCCGGCAATTTTTTGCATGCCCCGATGGAGCTGGTAAGAATGGCCATGCCGAGAAGAGTTTACACGCAGAGCCATATTGATTATGTAATAGAAGTCCTTGCTTCTTTGGCAAAGAAGAAATCAAAGATAAAGGGCATGAGCATAGTTGAGGCGCCGCTTGTATTGTCTCATTTTACAGCCAAGCTTAGACCAATCTGAAAATATGAACGGCGAAACGGAAGGCTTGTCAGTCATAGATGAAATAAGGCGGATTGCCGGATTTGAAAATGTCTCAAATTCTCAGCAAGACCTGATTTGCGCCTCCTACGACGCTTCTCTGGCCGCCGCCATGCCGAGTCTGGTTGTAAATTTTAAAAAAACCGAGCATATAGCGCCTGTTGTGAAGGCGCTAAATAGGGCAAAACTTCCATTCGTGGCAAGAGCTGCAGGCACAAACCTTTGCGGCGCCGCCATAAATTTGGCTGGAGGAGCAGTTCTTAATCTGGCGGGATTGAAAAAAATAAGACAGATAGATACAGTGAACAAGCTGGCAGTGGTTGAACCGGGAGTTGTAAATCTCTCTTTGCAGGAAGAGCTTAAAAAATTCGGTTTTTTCTACGCTCCGGATCCTGCCAGCCAGAAGGTTTGCACAATAGGCGGCAATATAGCCCAGAACGCCGGAGGGCCGCTTTGCCTGCGTTACGGCGTTACCTGCGACCATATAGAAAAGCTTGAAGCGGTTTTGCCTGACGGCTCTGAAAGAATATTTTCAAGGAAAGATAGTGGACCGGATATTTTATCTCTTTTCTGCCAGAGTGAAGGGACGCTCGGCATAATAAAGACAGCCTGGCTCAAAATACTTCCCATCCCGCAAAAGATAACTTCTTTTATCTGCTTTTTTGAAGATGTGGAAAGCTCAATGAAAGCGGTATCAATGATAATAGCCAGCGGCATAGTGCCGAGAGCAATGGAAGAGGTGGATGCTCTTTCAATTGAGGCGGCAGGAGAAAAAAGAGCCATTCCGGAAAGAGCCGGCGCGCTTTTGATAGTTGAGCTTGAAGGAGACAGGCCGAGGGAAGAAAGCAAAATAAGCGAAATTTTTTCCGCCTGCGGAGGCTTTTCAATTGAAAAAACCTCAGACCCTTCAAGAAGGGAAGAGCTTTGGAGAATAAGAAAAGAATCCTATCCCGCTCTGGCAAGGATAGGCGAGAATGTGATGGTTGAAGACGGAGTGGTGCCGAGGCCGAGACTGCCTGAAGCCGTAAAAAAGATTAAAGCCGTTATTGCAGAAAACAGGCTGAGAGCGGGTCTTATATTCCATGCCGGCGACGGCAATATACACCCCAACATTGTTTTTGACCAGAGAGACAAAGAAGAAACGCTCAGAGTTAAAAAAGCCGGCGAGGAAATACTTAAAATATGCATAGAGCTTGACGGCGATATCTCCGGCGAGCACGGCATAGGGGTAGAGAAAAGAAAAGCCATGAATTTGAGATACGGGCCGGAAACCCTGATTTTCTTTAAGAAAATAAAAGACGCTCTGGACCCTGATAATCTGGCAAATCCGGATAAGAAAATACCTCTCTCCATAGGACAGATAAAGCCTCTTAAGGATCCGTATTCGCAATTAACGCCTCAGGCAGCGGAAATACTCAAAGAGCTCAAAGAGAGAAGTCTTAAGGGAATAAAAACAGCCGTATCATCCAAACTTAAGAAAGGCAAAAAGGGCGAAGCTGTTTATCTTTCCTGCGTAAATCTTAAATCCGTAAAAGATTTTGACAGAGAAAATATGACAATTACAGTAGAATCCGGCATGACGGTAAGGGAGCTGAAAAAATTTTTAAGAAAGGAAGGGCTGGATATTTCGCTGCCTGATGAAGATATAGCCATGGGGGCTGCGGCAGCCGAAGGAAGATATGAAAATATGAGAGACCTTGTCACCGGAGCGGAAATGGCCGATGCCGGAGGGGCCTTGATAAAGCTTGGCGGTAAAACCATAAAGAGCGTAAGCGGATACAATGTTTTTCCGCTTATGATAGGCTCAAGGGGGGCTTTCGCTTTTATTCTTTCCATGACATTGAAAATAAAAAATCCGGCTTATGATGAAAACGAAAGAAAAGTCATTGCCTTAAAAAACGGCGGCGATTTTTCAAAAGATCCTCTTCTTGTAAAAATAAAAAAAGCTCTTGATCCGCTCAACCTTTTGAATCCGCATATATTCAATGACTTATGAACTCAAAATACGATATTAATGAACTCTTTAAATCCCCTAAAGCCCATCTGCCTTCGCTTAAGACGGCAGACGGAGAAAAAACTTTTTACGATGCAGTGAGCAGATGCC
>JAJUJA010000125.1 GCA_029267355.1 Elusimicrobiota bacterium
CCGGAAACGCTTTTCAGGCCGTTGCCGCAGAAAGATACAGCAATCATCGGCCAATCACCGGAGACGGCGGAGATAAGTTTTTTCCTGAAGCAGTCAAATTTTAAGAATAGCGGCCCCAGTCCCTTGATAAAGATTACTTTTCCAGGCTCGGGAAAACTGGCAGCCGCTGCTTCAAGAGCCTGCCTTGAAACCGAGTACTTGTTAAAGGACAGATCGCTTAAGATAGAAGTTGAAGCAAGCGTCATCTCTTCTCCATTAAAGGTTTTTAGATTGTAGCCGGCGGTTCTTTTACCATCCAATACAGGCAATGTCTCAAAACCGCACAGTTTATCGCCGAAGGTTTTAACAACTTTTTCACTTATTTTCTCAACGAGAAAATCGTCCCCGCAGCTTATAAAAATTTTATTTGCCATTTTCCAGCCATCGCAAATTCTGCTTTATGAGATTTTCTTTTGGAAACGTTCTTGCGGCCTGTCTTAAAATTTCAACGGCTTTTTTTTCATTTCCCCGCGCCACAAGCGAAGCCGCACGGCCTAGAAAAGATTCAAGGGGATAGGTTTTCTCTGCCATTAAGAAAAAATCATCAGCCTCACCTGCTTGCCCGGCAAGCAGGGAAGATAGTCCGTTAATGAGCGGACAAATATCTCCGCTTGAACAGGCCTGATTATTTTCCCTCTCTTCATTAAGGGCATCCAGCCAGTTGTTTCCATAAACCCAAAGCCCCATGGTATTCTTTATTTCTCTCGGAGAATATACGGCCTTGGCGTTCTCCTTTTTTGCAGCCGGCTGGGAGGACATATAGAAGTTTATCTTGTGGTCATATTTCGGGTCGGAAAGCAGACTGTCCTTTTCAAGAGAAGATAAAGCTTCATAAACCGCTTTTTCTCTTTCCGAAGGCGAAGAGGGCTCAAGAGAGGCGCTTTTGCCCCAGTACCTTCTCTTCAAATCTTTATCTACGCCTTTTTTAAGCGTCTCCTGAGATTTTTTCTGCAAGATGGTTTGCGGGGATGAAATCACGTCAATAGTGAAATAAAGCTTCTCTGACGGAGGAATTTTTATAATGTTCCTGTA
Organism: Elusimicrobiota bacterium; assembly: GCA_029267355.1. GTDB lineage: Bacteria > Elusimicrobiota > Elusimicrobia > Elusimicrobiales > UBA9959 > JAAYVI01. Next base: position 1,072 of record JAJUJA010000125.1, read on the forward strand.
TATCTGTTCCAGAGTGGAATTTGAAAATTTTTTCACAGGCTCATTTTCTCCTTCACTTCCGGACGGTGATCCTCCTCCGTAGGATACGAAAAGAGATATTCCGTCTTCTTTTTCATAAGGCCTTATAAGGAGGGATTTTTTTATTTGGGAAAGAGCTTCCTTTCTATTTCCAGTTTTAAGCAGAAGTGAAGCCGCCTTGTATCTGGCAAAAAAATCCCCCGGAGACATGGAAACAGCCTTGAGATAGTTCTTTAAGGCCTCAGGATACTTTCCCATTCTTTCAAGCGACAGGCCCAGCCATAGAACAGGCTCATGATAGTCAATTGAGCGCGAGTAAGATAATTTAAAAAAATCTGCGGCATCATCGTATCTCTCAAGATAAAAGTATATCAGTCCGATTTGGTAGAGATATAAAGGATTTGAAGGCTCAATCTTTACAGCATTTTTCATATAGGAAAGAGCAGAAGACATAAGTCCCCTTGAAAAATACACAGAGCCTATGTTCATATTTATGTCGCCTCTTTTGGGATCCAGTTCAAGAGATTTCAAAAAATTTTCCAAGGCGCCGTCCGAATCTCCCTTCCTGGCCAGCGCTATCCCTTTGAGCTGGTAAGCCGCCGCATTCTGCGGATCTTTTTTTAAGGCCATATCAAACTGATAGATTGCCCCCTCTATGTCGCCCAGCCAGTAAAGCGCTGCCCCATACATGGCATATGCCGGCGAAACAGGATTTTTATCGCATGACTTGGCAAATTCAACGGCAGCCTGACGATAAAAGCCTTTTTCCATCAATGAAGCGCCCTTAAACAATTCTTCCCCGGCCTGGCTTTTCATAAGCCGGTCAAAGAATGTCTCATTTCTTTCAATGGAAGTCAAACTCCAGAGGTTGGAAAAGAAAAGAAGAAAAAAGCCTGAAAAGAGTTTAAGATTTCTCATCAATTCATATTCTATTAAATTGAGACAGACAAAGCTAAAAAGGAAGCGCGGAAGAGCCCATCCTCTCGCTCTTCCGCGCTCCCTGCATGTGCAGCAGACGCTAACGCCTTCTACATCGCGCCGCGACGCTCGCCTCCCTCAACTGGAGAAATACAAGCTTATATATAGCATAAAAGGCTTGACTTGTCAAGACCCAGAAGTGATTTATCTGACAAAGACAGTGGCTGGTTCACTGTATTTGCCCTGATCCCCCAAAAGATCAAGGACGGCATATCTTACCCAATATACTCCCTTAGGCAATTCAGATGAAAGATTCGGCTTTGTGAAAACGTCATACTTTTTGTCAAAAACTATTTTTTCAAAATTTTTATCGACTGAAG
>JAJUJA010000141.1 GCA_029267355.1 Elusimicrobiota bacterium
GAGAGGCTGAAATGAAAAAATACATATTTATAACCGGCGGAGTTGTCAGCTCTTTGGGCAAGGGCATAACGAGTGCAAGCATAGGCCGCCTTCTTAAGTCTCACGGGTTTTCGGTAAACATAGTCAAATGCGACCCTTATATAAACGTTGACGCGGGCACAATGAGCCCTTATCAGCACGGCGAAGTTTTCGTTACAGATGACGGGGCTGAAACGGACCTTGACCTTGGCTACTACGAAAGATTTCTCGGCATTTCATGCAGGCGTCTTAACAATATGACCGCCGGACAAATTTACAAAACCGTAATAGAAAAGGAAAGAAAAGGCGAATATCTCGGCCAGACCGTGCAGGTGATACCTCACATAACTGACGAAATAAAAAGCAGATTTGAAACCGTTTCCGACGGATTTGACATAACGATAATAGAAATAGGCGGCACTGTGGGCGATATAGAAAGTCTCCCCTTCCTTGAAGCGGCCAGACAAATGAAACTCAATAAGAATTCCAGCGACGTTCTCTACATACATGTAACGCTTATCCCCTATCTAAGCTCAAGCGATGAACTGAAAACCAAGCCGACTCAGCACTCCGTGAACAAGCTAAGGGAAATAGGCATAGATCCTGACATAATAGTGACCAGAAGCGAGAAAAAAATATCCGAGGAAATGAAAAAGAAGATAGCCCTTTTCTGCAGCGTAGTTCCGGAAGCCGTCATAGAGGCGCCGGATATGAAGAGCATTTATCTTGTCCCGGAAGTCTTTAAAAAACAGGGGCTTGATGAGCAGATTATGATGCTTTTGCGCCTTAGAAGCAAAAAATGGGATTTTGAGATATGGAATGATTTTACCGAGAAGGTGAAAAAACAGGAGACCTTTCCTGAGATAAAGCTGGCCATAGCGGGCAAATACACAAAGCTGAAAGATTCTTACAAGTCTTTGAACGAGGCGATTTTTCATGCAGCAATAGCAAATAAAGTGAAGGTCAAAACTGAGTATCTCGACACAGAAACCGAAAACGTTCAAAAAGTCCTTGAATACGACGCTCTTATAGTGCCCGGCGGATTCGGCGACAGAGGAATAGAAGGCAAGATAAACGCTATAAAAGCGGTAAGAGAAAACGGTATACCTTTTCTTGGAATATGTCTCGGAATGCAATGCGCAGCCATAGAATTTGCCAGAAATGTGGCCGGGTTGAAAGACGCTCACTCCTGCGAATTTAAGCCTAAATGCAAAAACCCGGTAATATCTCTCATGGAACAGCAGAAACAGATATCTCACAAGGGCGCGACTATGCGGCTCGGCTCATATCCCTGCGAAATAAAAAAGAAAACTCTGGCCGAACAGCTATACGGCTCAGCTTTAATAGACGAAAGACACAGGCACAGATATGAGTTCAATAACGAATACAAAAAGGCGTTTGAATCAAAGAAAATGGTATTCAGCGGAATAAACAAAAAAATGAATCTCGTCGAGATACTTGAATATCCTGAACATCCATTTTTTATAGCTGTGC
>JAJUJA010000106.1 GCA_029267355.1 Elusimicrobiota bacterium
CTTTTTTGACAGCTGAAAAAGAAGAGAGTATGGCCAGAGGCGTAAGCAGAGCGGTCAGAAGAGAAAGCATAAGCGCAAGCCCGTCCATATAGAGAGAATAGTTAAGGCCTATCGACGGTATCCATGCTATTTTATAGAAGAAAGAAATATCCGGCGAATAGTTGAAATAGAAATAAGTTCCCATCAGGAGATTAGCCAGCGAAAAAAACAGGGATAAATAACCGGTCAATTCCTCCCTGTTTTTAGGGACTAAAAGAACGGCAAAAGCGCCGGTCAGAGGCAGAAATACAAAAATATTCAGCAGGTTGTTTTCTATCATATTCATAAAACCGCCCTAATGGCGTAAGCTGCCGCAAGCGCGGCCGTCAAAACAAGCACAAGAGCATAAAATGACAGGTCTCCGTTTTGAGCTTTTCTTGCGATATTGCCGAAACCGTTGAAAAACAAAGCCGGCCCTTCAACCATAAAGGAGTCTATAACTTTCCTGTCAATCAGTGAAAAAACTATTTTCTGAGAAAAAAAGTCCAATGGTTTCAAAACCATAAATTCATAGATCTCGTCCAGATAGAACTTGCCGGCTATAATCTTTCTCAGTAAAGGCAATTTATTTTCCCAATAAGAGCTTATCTTTTCTCTTGTGAGATAAAATCCGGCTGCAAGCCCAAGCAGGGCCGCTATCAAAGGCGCCTTGGCTATCATGAACGGGATATGCTCATGAACTGATTCAAGACTCAGGAAGCTGAAGAAATTTGCTGAAAAAAGTCCGGAAAATGCCGACAAAAAGGCAAGCGCGGTCATAGGCCATAACATTGAAACCGGCGATTCATGGGCATGAGCGGCGGCTTCTCCTGTTTTGCCGAAAAAGGCAATTTTGAACATTCTCGTCATATAGTAGGCGGTCAGCGCCGCTGTAAAAACTGAAATTGCCCATACCCATTTATGCCCGCTCATCCATACTGTCTCTATTATGAAATCCTTGCTGTAGAAGCCGCTGAAGGGCGGCAGACCGCATATAGCCAGCCAGCCGGCCGCTGTCAGAAGGAATGTGTACTTGATTTTATCCCTAAGACCGCCCATTTTGAATATATCCTGAACTCCGCCAAGGGCATGTATTACCGAGCCGGCAGCCAGAAATAAAAGCGCCTTGAAAAAGGCATGAGTGACAAGATGAAACATCGCTGCCTGGTATATGCCTGAGCCTGCGCCCAGAAACATATACCCAAGCTGGCTTATTGTGGAATAAGCCAGTATCTTTTTGATATCACTTTGAAGACAGGCTATTATGGCGGCAAGAATTGAGGTAAATGAAGCGGTATAGAGAATTATCTCCATGGCCAGAGGAGACAATTGGTAGAGAAAAAACATCCTTGAAACCATATATATGCCTGCCGTCACCATAGTTGCAGCATGTATCAAAGCTGAGACCGGTGTGGGACCGGCCATGGCGTCAGGCAGCCAGACATAAAGCGGAAATTGAGCCGATTTGCCTGTAGCGCCCAGAAACATAAGCACGGCCGCAAGCGAAAGAGCCGATAAAACCGCAGTGTCGCCGGCGGCTATGGAAGGAATGTTTTCTTTCATCCATAAAAATTCGAGAGAGCCGCCTTTGGATGCTGCAAAAGATGCCAGAATCAGCAGACCTACAATGAAAAAAGCGTCGCCTATCCTGTTTGTTATAAAAGCTTTCTTGCCGGCAGCGGCATTTTCAATGTTTTCATACCAGAAACCTATAAGCAGATATGAACAGAGCCCGACGCCTTCCCAGCCCACGAACATAAAAAGCGGATTTGAAGCCAGGACAAGGACAAGCATAAAAAAAACAAAGAGATTCAAATAGGAAAAAAATCTTGTTCTATCCTTATCCTTGCCCATATAGCCGAGAGAGTATATGTGAATAAGAAAACTGACTCCGCTCACTATAACAGCCATCAAAGCCGATAAATTGTCCATTATAAGCGAAAATTTTATGTCAAAACCGAGAATGGAAAACCAGGTGAAAAGGTCCTGAAGCAGAATTTTTCCGCCTTTCCCCCCGGCTATCTCAAGAAAGGCGAAAATAGAAAAAACAAAAGAGACGAATGATGTCAGGCAGGCCAGATAAGCCGCTGCTGCTTTTTCCCTGAGCCGGCTTGAGAAAAGAAAAAGAATTACGAAACCGGCCAGCGGGGCAAGTATTATGCTGTAAAGAGGATAAGATTGAAAAACTGTCATCCTTTCAGCTCCTTTATCTCGTCTGAATTAAGCGTTGAAAATTTCCTTGAAATCATTATTAGAAGAGCCAGACCTATGGCGGCTTCAGCGGCGGCTATGGCAAAAAATAAAAGAGCCCAGATGACGGGCTCGGTTTGAGAATTCGTGAGAGCGAAATGCGCGGCGGCCATGCCTGCGGAATTAAGCCCCAATTCAAGGGCCATAAGCATAATGAACATATTGCGTCTTAAAAGAAAGACGGCCGCAGATATTGAAAACAATATCAGGGAAAGAGACAGCATATTCAGAGAAATCATCGTTCGCCCCCCTGTTTTGACAAAAACAGCCAGGCCGCCGCTATAGCGGCAAAGAGTATCATTGATACCATTTCAATTTGAAGCCAGTAGCGGCTGAAAAGAATTACCGCAAAATCCTTTGTGGTATAAGGATATGAAGGGTAATTTGCTGTACTGAAATCCGGCATTGAAGCGGCCAGAACGGCAAATAGAACAATGGCTGCTATAAACGCCGAAAGTGAATAGAAAAATCTTTTCCTTTCGGGCTTTTGGGAGAAGACCATGGCCGGCAGAGCCACGACAAATAAGGACATCACCGCTCCGGCATAGATTATTATCTGAGCCGCAGCAAGAAAGTTAAGGCCTTTGGAAAGGTATATCAGGCCTGTGCAAAGAAATACGAACAAAAGAGAAAAGGCGGCTTTCATGGGATTTTTCGCCGTCAAAAGAAAAAGAGAGCCCGCAACGGCGCCGGCCGAAAAGATATAAAAGAATATGTCGGAAGCGCTCATTTGCCCTCCAGATACTCATTTGCCAGCCTGTTGGCGGCGCCGCTTTTTGAAAGATGTTTATGCGGCGGATTTTCAAAAAGCTCTTTCTTTGAGGCGTAAAGCCCGTTTTTTCTGTAATTGGCGTATCTGTCATAGGCTCCGCCGGGTATTTCCTCTGTGTCCATGGTTATGGCGTCTTCCGGGCAGGCTTCAACGCAAAGTCCGCACATTATGCATCTTGAAAGATCTATGTCAAAAACTTTCGGATACTTTTCCACATAATTTTCCGTTTCAGCGGCTTCTATCTTTATGCAATAAGCGGGGCAGATGGTTGAGCAAAGCATACAGGCCACACATTTAGGCGAGCCGTCTTTTCTAAGTTTTATTCTGTGACGGCTTCTCTGTTTGGCATGTCCGGGCAAATCAACTTTTTGCTCAGGATAGGATATGGTTGGCAGGGAAGAAGGTTTTAGAAGATTTGAAAACAGATGCCTTGAGGTTACCATCAGGCCTTTTATTATCTCCCATATGTACATCTTTTCAAGGATATTCAGCTTTTTAACTTCTATTTTTTTGACCGATATCATATAAAACCTTCCGTTCTACATCAGAAACCTTAAAACAAAGGCCGTCAGCGCTATGTTAAGCAAAGCCAAAGGAAGCAAAAATTTCCAGCATAGGGACATTATCTGGTCAAAGCGCATTCTCGGCAAAGTCCATCTTACCACGAGAAGAAAAATTGAAAAAAACGCAGTTTTAAAGGCGAAAGAGGCCATTTTGAGCAAAGAGGCGGCC
>JAJUJA010000042.1 GCA_029267355.1 Elusimicrobiota bacterium
ATCCTCCAGACCGGCACCGGGAATACTGCCTGTCTGGCACAGGCCGGACGCAACCTGAGCGGCACGATCCAGCAGACCGGCGACTATCAGAGCACGGGCGTGCTGCAGACCCGGATGGGCGTGATGGACGTCTCGCCCGAGGCCTGCAGCGCGATCGAGTCACGGCGCGACATCATGGTGCATTTTGCCGGGCGGGCGGGTAACCCGATGGGGCGCGGACGCCGCTGAGGCGATGGCTCAGGCGAGGCCCTTCAGGAGTGATAGTTGAAGCCAAACATCTTTGCATGACTATGCGCGGCATAAAGAATCAGACATCCACCTCCGTAACCAGCTCAATGCTGGGCTGTTTTGAAAAAGATCCCAAAGTGAGAAACGAATTTCTCATGCATATAAGGAAATAAATACCTTTATTTTTTTCAAGTAATATATTAAAATTCTTGATTATGAACAATAAAAATTTTCTCTACATAGTTATAATAGTTTCTCTGACGGCCGGTTTCTGGTCCGCAAGGGAAGTCTATTCCAAGATAAAGCTTCATCTTTACGGCGACAGCATAGAAATAAGGCCTAAGGCAGAACCTGTAAAGACTCAGGCTGAAGCCTCTCAACAGAATATTCCTCAGCAAACGGCTCAAACTCAAAATGAAGGCACGGAAATTGCACAGGTTGAGGAAAAGCTGCCTGAAACGGCCAAGCCTCAGATAGAAACAAAGGAAAATAAGCCGAAGGCCGTCAAAACCTCTTTCAAATACAAAAATAAAAAAGCAAAAAAAGTTTCGCTTTCAGCTTCCTTCATTAAGTGGAAAGAAAAGCCGATGAGGCAGAAGGACGGGGTTTGGGAAACTGAAGAGTTTGTTCTTCCCGGTAATTATTTCTATCACTTCGTTGTGGACGGGAAGAAGACTCTTGACCCTCAGGCGCCAAAGACGCCTCTCGGCGAGTCCCTGGTAACTGTTAAGTAGGGTTTGTTTTAACAAATATTTAATATAATGTTAACATGGCTTTTGTAAACTTTCCAATGATGAAGGTCAGAACGAACAAGGCCGTTTTATTTGCCTTTTTATTCCTGTCAGCGCTTTTTTGCGCTGATTCAAACGCTTTTTATCTCAGACATTCCAATGCCGTAGGTCTTATGCCGGACGGCAATTTCATTTCCTGCGGCGGCTGGGTCTGCAATGGGCCCGTAAACAATGAGTGTTCAAGCTATGTGCAAACAAATACCTGCGAAATTTATTCAACGACTGTAAGCGCTTACGCTTTGATAGGTTCAATGAATGTTTCAAGGTCTTCACATACCTTGACGATTCTTTCCGACGGCCGCATAATGGTAGCCGGCGGCTATTCAAATACAGGCGCAGTTCTTCAAAGCGTTGAGGTATATGACCCATCCTCTAATTCCTGGACAAATCTCGGCAATATCCTTACAACTCCGAGAGGGGGACATACAGCCACCCTTATTCCAAGAGGCGCCAATGCCGGCAATGTCCTGATTTGCGGTGGACAAAACGCTGCGGGCACCGTCACAAACGCCTGCGATATTTTTGTGCCGGGTTCTAATTCGATCAATGCCGGGCCGAGTATGAATGGAGCCAGATGGGGCCATACCGCGGCAACGATGCCTAACGGCAAAGTTTTAATTTCAGGCGGATTAAACTCCACCAACCTTTCCTTAGCTTCAAGCTACAATATCTCTCAGGAGATATATGACCCTGTAACAAATTCCTTCACTCCGGCCGCCTCTCTTATGGAAAGCATGGCTTTCCATAATGCCGTTACATTAAGCAACGGCAATGTGCTGATAATAGGCGGCTATAACTACGTAAACCAGAGAGACATTTATTCAAAGGATAAAGATGATGTGCAGACCAGGCAAAATCAGGGTTCGCAGGGTTATTTAGAAACCTTTGAGATGTTTGACCCCAACGGCGCCAGAGTGACCATAAACTCATTAAGCTATGGAACTTTACCCTACAGAATATCCAAACTAGCCACCATACTCAAAAATGACGGCACGGTGAATATAGTAGGCGGATACGGCAATATACCCGTGAGCTACGGTACGCCTCCTAATCTTCAGATACAGCCTGGGTCCTTACTTACCACGAATCAGACCACAGGGAGAATAACCGGAGGAACCCTCACTTTCCAGCCTCAGTCAAATTTTAAACTCTCCAGACCTGAAGCGCAGGGCAGACTTGTGAATGCCGATTTTTTTATAGCGCCCAAGGACACGACTTATGCCTCGCCTTCAATATCGCTTGAAAATGTTAATATATTCATAGGCGAATCAACTGCGACTCTGGACACTCAGGCCATAGATTGCATAAAACCCGGCGATTGCGGCTGGCTGGCCGTTAAAAATGTGGATTTAACTTTGGATAATCCCGGCAACATTTCCACAGCTTATGTGACATGGGATCCAATCAGCGTAACGGACACAAACAATATAACGATAGCCAGCGGCAAATATACATGGACCGGCCCTATGGATTCAGGCCAAACCGCGACGCTTATAGTCACTTCCACCATATCATTTACAGCAAATTTTGAAATCCCGGAGATATATATAGGACATAATGTGTACGGCACCTTGACCATAAACAATGCCCAGATATCGGATAATCTTTCCATGTATATGATGTCTCTTTCCGACATTTACAATGTCAATATACCGACTACTGCTGTGGTTCAAACAATCACGCCTGAAGGCATTAGGAAAGGGCTTTTAACTGTCAATTTCGCTCAATTAAGCATAGCTGGACAAACCATACAAAGCTCCACGGAAGGCGTTTTATACTCCACAAATACCAATCCGGCCGGCGATATACTTACAGGCCTTTCAGGCAGACTTATTTTTACATCGGACGGACTTGACTTAACAGGTCAAAGGGATCTTAATCTTTCAAGCGATGATTTACTGCCGGCATACAGCGTCGGCGATTCAACAGTGGTTGTAAGGGAAATGATAATGAGCCCGAGATACGGCTTTTCGCCTTTACAATCTTCCTTTGTGGACAATACTTTCGCCTTTGCCCCTGTATTTGATTTTTCAGGCGTTTTGACTCCTGCCGGCGATATGCTTTTTTCCTCAGGATTAAACTGCGAGAATGCGGTTGCCACTGATTGTCAAAGGAGCGTAAAAACATTTTTGCCCTATTCCGGCAGAAAGGTATATGTAGAGCAGCTTTATTCGCAATGGCCTGAAGGCAGTATGAAATTAAATCAAAAAAGGGCCAAACATACAGCCACAGTTCTGCCCGACAGTTCAGTGCTTGTTTGCGGCGGCACAAACGGCATTAAAACTCTTCAATCATGCGAATTATTCAATCCCAAGACTCAGGAATTTGTTTACACAAGCTCAATGACAGTGCCGAGAGCAGGGCACACTGCCACCTTGCTTTCAAACGGGAATGTTCTGATAGCCGGCGGCACATATAATGACGGTATGTATTCAGTCGTTTTATCCAGCGCTGAAATATATTACCCGGACACAAAAAGATTTGTGCCGACCTCGCAGCTTAATACCGGAAGAATGCTTCATACAGCAACTTTGCTTGCTGACGGCAATGTTCTGGTCGTAGGCGGCGCAGTTAACGGCGGATATGCCAATTACGGGGAAGTTTATATAAGCAGCGCGGCCAGATGGGAAACCACGCAGGTAAGCGCTGCGGCAAATAACAGGCAGGAACATACCGCCACTTTTATGAGGAACAACCGCGTGCTTATAGCAGGCGGATTGGGCGGGACATTGCCTTTGAGCACAGTTTATGAATACAATCCGGCAACTAGAGGGTTCATAGTCAGGTCTTCAATGTCAACCAGAAGAGCCGGCCATACAGCTAATTTGCTTAAAGACGGCAGAGTTCTGGTTTTAGGCGGGTCAGACGGCAATCAATCTCTCGATACTGTGGAATGGTATAGATATGAAACAAATTCATGGACCACGCCTTTAAATCCTCTCGGACAGCCGGTAAGAATGCTTTCGCCGAAACATAATCACAAAACGCTGCTTTTGCCGAACGGCAAGGTTTTGATAACAGGCGGCGAAAATCCTGGACTCAGAACAACCTTTGCCGAGATGTATAATGTGGACTTCCCGACTTTTACCTTGCACGGCCTCACGCCTGTAAGGCAGGGCCATACCTCTGTTATAACTTCAAGCGGTATGGTGATGAACATAGGCGGTTTTGACGGACAGAATTATCTGGATACTGTTGATTATAAGTACTTCACATCTGATCCGGATATGGAAGGATATCCCACCACATTTAGGAGAAGGCCGATAATTTCCACAGCCACGCTTTTTGTTGACAGAGGCGAGAATCTCACTCTTATGAGCTCGGCCACCAATTTCCATTCCATGGGCGAGGCATCATCAGGACTGGCTGCAAGAAATTCATCTCATTCCAATCCGAGAATATATTTGAGCGCAGTGGATAATCCTTCAAGCTTCCTTGTGGACCTTACGACAAGAATTTACAGCGGGCTTAATACCTCATGGGAGAAAACGCTTTCCTCAATGACCATAACTATGCCTTCAAATCCGGGCGAATTGCCTTACGGCTGGTATTACCTGTATGCCGTGGCTAATTCACAGTTCTCGGAGGGGTATTTGATTCAGGTAACTACGCCTAGGCCGAGGGGGCAGGTAACAAATTTTTCAGCAGGCGCCATAACGACTTATTCAGTGACCTGGAGCTGGAATCTGGGTACTCTCACGGGGGCTGAGGGCTATGCTATTTTTGCCTCAAGCAATAATGTGTTTGTATCTACTCATGCTTTAAATGATCCTGCCACTTTCCTACATACGGGGCTTCAGGCCAATACACCCTCATCAATAAAGGTTACCGGCTATAATTTCGGCGGTTACGGCTCGCCTTTGATGCAATCGGCTACAGTTTATACTTATGCAAACAGGCCGACCGGCCTTACCATAGCCAAATCCGGCTTTAACTCAATAGAGCTGGAATGGTCGCCAAACGGCAACTCAGACATTACTCCATATGAAGTCTCTCTTGCTGAAGAAGATCCGACTTTTACCACAGGCGTTTCAACACCTGTGCCTTTCAGCAATAATCATATAACCACCTCAACCGTTATATCCTCTCTTACACCGAACAAAAATTATTTCTTCAGAGTAAGGGCCAGGAACGGAGACGGGGTAAATACTCTTTATGACCCGGATTTCGCCAGCGGAACGCCGGTCTCAACTATAACTGTGGCGGCTATAACAAATCTCGGCGGCACGGCTTTATCGGTATCTCAGATATACTGGTCATGGGACTCGGCCAGCGGGGCTGACGGGTATGAGGTTTATGATGTAACCTCCGGTACTCAAACTGCCGTGTATATAGGTTCCACATCAGTGAACAATTATATACAGGGGGGGATTTCAACAAATACCATGACTATGGTTCAGGTCAGAGCTTTCAGGACTGTAGGATTAAATACGGTTTACGGCCCTTTTGCTATATCGCCTGAAGTTTCATCTCTTGCCTCGCCGCCTTTGCCGGGCGTTCCAAATTCTTATATAAATGTAACCACGGGCAGCTTAACAGTTAACTGGATATCAAACGGCAATCCTCCATATACTGAGTACATAGTGGCTTTTTCAACAACAAATTTTGCGCCTGATACCGAAGCTCAAACATTTAAAGTTACCGGCACAAGCCTCACCGTCTACGGATTATTGCCGAATCATCTCTACAATGCCGCCTTAGGCGCCTTGAACGGAGACAATATAATGTCTTCTACCATAACGCTTGGACCTAAATACACTCTGGCCAGACCGCCTGTAAGCGTAAGACCCTCCAAAGTCTCTCTTTCAGGCATATATCTTACCTGGGATAATCAAGACAATTCTGGAGACACATATTATCAGATAAGAGTAAGTACAGATATAAATATGACGCCTTACACCATACCTTATGGCGCCAGCTTTGCAGACAAATTTAAGAATAATGCTTTTGATATATCCGGCTTATGGACTAATACCACATACTACATTGATGTGACAGGGATAAACATGGAAGGAGTTATGACAGCTTCCGTAAGGGCCACTCCGAATCCCGTAACGCTCTCAGGTCCTTCCGGGGCGCCGCCTTTGTCTATAGGCGGAACATCAGACCCGACAAGAGATGTTGTAATACAGGGCGTCTTGCCGCCTGACGCTTTCATATACCCTGATACAAGGCAGATAACTTTGACAATACCTGCTGCCTCTTTTGACAAGGAAACAGCCATAGCCATATCAAGCTCATCTGAAAATAATTGTGGCTGGCTTTCTGAGGGCACGCATTCCATAGCATTCAAAGTATTTGCTGATGCACAGCCCAAGGACCCGGTATCCCTTAAATTCAACTATACCTATAATGAGGCTTATGCAGCCACGAACGGCATAGATATAAACAGGACAAAGATAGTTCTGGCAAGATATAATCCTCAAACAGGACAATGCATACCGCTTTCAACAAAAGTGGATCAGGGCAACAGGGAAATAACGGCATATCTAAATCACTTTAGTTTCTTCCAGCTTATGGTATACAATCCCGCAGCTAACTTGAACAATGTGAGGATATTCCCGAATCCTTTCTATCCAAACAAAGGACAGGGATATGTGACATTCAAGGATATGCCGGCCGGCGCAAAGGTATCGATATATTCCTTAAGCGGCGACCTCATATATGAAACCGTGTCAAACGGTTCGGGTAATGCCTATTGGGAAGGCAAGAATAAAAAAGGCTTTTATGTGGGCAGCGGAGTTTATCTGTGCGTTGTAAAAGCGTCAACAGGGAAAAAGGTGTTTAAAGTGGCGGTGGAGAGATAAAATGCAAATAAAGAATAAATTTTTCTCTCTTAACAATACGGCCCTATCCTTTCTTTTGCTTAATTTGACATTTTCTCTGCCGAAAGCGGAGGAACCGCCCACATATTTTACCCAGCAGGCCAGAGGCATAACCAGCGGCGAGTTCTTAAACCTGGACATAAGCCCCAGGGCCTCGGCCATGGGCGGAGCTCAGACAGCCGTGGCGGAAGACATTTCAGCCATTTATTCAAACCCTGCAGGGCTCATTCAGATTTCAAGGCTTTCAGCCATGTTTATGAGAAGCCAGTATGTGGAAGACATAAATTATCAGTACGCGGCCTATGCTCACAGGCTTTCATTTGATTCTGTCATAGCCGGTTCTATACTTATGACGGATATCGGCAGCATAGACAATACCGATATTTCCGGCAATAAACTCGGCACATTTTCTCCGCAGGATCAGGTTTTTACTTTGGCCTATTCAAAGGGTATAATAGAGTTTTCAGATAAAGATACCGATGTTTCAATGGGCATAGCTTACAAATACATAAATTCCAAAATATTAAATAAAGCCAAGGCCACAGCTTTTGATTTTGGAGTTATGACCTACAATTTTACGGCTATACCCTATAAGTTAAGCATATTGATGCAGAATCTCGGCAGCGGGCTTAGATATGACGAAGAGTCCGTGCCAATACCTTTGACTTTCAAAGTCGGAGCAAGCATAAATCCTTTTAAAAACCTTATGTTCGCCACAGATCTTGTAATGCCCAAGAACAACAGCTCTTATTTTGTTGTCGGAGCGGAAATTTCAAGCCAGACCAATGAACAAACCAGATTTGCCGTCAGAGGCGGTATAAATACTCTGAGAATGAAAGACAAGGTGGGAGGAGCCAACTTCGGGCTGGGCATGGTTTTGAAATTTTTCTCCATAGATTATGCCTTTGTTCCCATGGGCGACCTGGGCACAACACACAGAATTTCACTGACTTTTGATTTTCCGTCCAAATCGCCGGTTTTTGAAAGAAAAGACAGGTCAATATATTCAAAAATAACGGATCTCAAGTAAAAGAAGGCATTTCCCTTGGATGGTTTATTTTTTTATTTTCTATCAGTCCCTTTATATCCCCGCAAAAATACAAACTTCCGCAAACAAGCACTTTTTTTCCGCAAGAAACCGCTTTTCTAAAAGCCTTGCGGAAATCTTTTTCAACTATGGCCCTATTTTTCTCAGAGACTTTTTCATATAAAGACTCTGCGGTCACTGCCCTGTAAGAAGAGCCCTGAGTGACAATAATTTCCCCGCAATTATCTTCTATTAATTTAAGACAGCCCCTTATATCCTTGTCTTTTGAAAAAGAAATTAAAGCGGCATCAAAGCGTCCGTACATTTCAAAAAGTTTTTTAAATGAAAGGGGGGTATGCGCTCCGTCAAGCAGTATTTTTTTGTTTTTGAAACAAAAACTTTCATATCTGGCAGGCAGTTTTTTATATGATTTTTTTTCTTTTCTTTGCGGTTCTCCGTAAAGCAAAAACAAAGCCCTCTCAGCCATAGCCTTGTTTTCAGACGATGCCGAGCCTTCCGTCCCTGAAAGCTCAAATCTTCTGGCTTTCTTTTTCTCAGCTCGTCTTTTAAAAATATCCGCCGTTTTTCCGGCATTTGATTTGGAGCAAAGCACAATAGAACCGTTTTTTATTATTCCGCTCTTTTCCAGCGCTATGTCCTTCAATTCAGGGCCTATTATGTCAGCATGCTCTTTTGTTACAGGAGTGAATACGCAAACATCGCCTCGGACGCAATTAGTAGCGTCTTTTGCCCCGCCCAGCCCGGCTTCAATTACCGACAGATCAACTTTTTTTCTTGAAAAATAAAGGAAGGCCGCCGCTGTCAGAAATTCAAAATAGGAAAGTCTCACGGGCGAATTTGAAATTATTTCCCTCAGCAGCGCTAAAAAATCCTTTTCTGAAATTTTTTTGCCGTTTATTGAAATCCTTTCTCTAAAGGAACAGATATGCGGGCTTATGTAAAGACCTGTTTTCTTGCCGTAAAGCCCGGCGGCGCGCTGAGCGCAAAAGGAAGCCGTTGAACTTTTGCCGGCAGAGCCGGCTATATGAACTATTCTGCCGATTTTTCTATGCGGCTCTCCCAAAGACTTTAGGGCAGCTTCTATTTCCTTAAGCCCGTAAGAGCCGATCTTTTTGGGAGCGAGAGAATCTAAAAAAGACTGAATTTGACCTGCCTTTTCAGGAATTTCAATCAAATCATTTTTCAATTTAAAAACAAGTGATGAAACTGATTTTTGCTTAACGGGGTCAATGAAATTGCCGGCTATCTGAGCCAAGGGCAAAAGAACAAAAGACCTTTCAAGCCGGCCCGGATGCGGAACAGTCAGGATGTCAGAGTTTATGATGTCACCGTTAAAATAAACCATATCTATGTCAAGCGTCCGCGGCCCCTTCGGCACATTTCTGACTCTTTTAAGTCTTTTTTCCGTTTCAAGGAAAATTTTAAGTGTATTTCGGCTGTCAAAGGGGGAATAAAGCGAAGCGGCCGCGTTTATGAAGTAAGGCTGATTTTCAAAATACATCGGAGAGCTTACGAAAAAACCTGAAACTTTCCTTATACGCAATCCTCTTTTTTCAAGCAGGGTCAACCCTTTTTTTATGTTAAATATCCTGTCGCCGAGATTTGAACCGAGAGAAATCAGGACTTCATTCATAGTTTTTACAATGAAAGTATCTTATCTGAAATCTCAATCGCCTGTCTGCAGGCCTTTATATCATGCACTCTGAACATATCCGCTCCGCCGATAAAACCCAGAACGTTCGCCGCCACTGTTCCCCCAAGCCTTTCCGCCGGAATTTTTTCATTACAGTAAAAACCTATGAAAGATTTTCTCGACACGCCAAGCATCAAAGGTTTACCAAGCTTTTTGAATACGGAAATGTTTTTTATGATCCAAAGATTATGTTCAAAGTTTTTGCCGAAGCCTATGCCGGGGTCTATCGCTATATGCTTTACCCCGGCTTCTTCAAGTTTCTTTATCCTGTCTTCAAAAAAAGAGCATATTTCGCCGGGCAGGTCGCTGTAAAATGGATTTTCCTGCATAGTTTTCGGCTCGCCTTTCATATGCATTATGACGGCTCCAGCCGAGAATTTAGCCGCAGTTTCCGCCATTTTAGGATCCCCGAAACCCGTGACATCGTTTATTATTTCAGCTCCTGCTTCAAGCGCTTTTTGCGCGGTCTGCCAGTTTCTTGTATCAATTGAAATGCGCGCTGAAGGGATTGATTTCTTTATCTCCCTTATCGCGGGCAGGATCCTTTCCTGTTCCTGTTCAACGCTGACAGGAGAAGAAAAAGGCCTCGTTGACTCTCCGCCTATATCTATGAAATCCGCTCCTTCCTCGATCATTTTTCCGGCTCTTTCAACAGCTTTTTGGGGCGTAAGATAAGCGCCTCCGTCTGAAAAAGAATCGGGGGTCACGTTAAGTATGCCGAATATCATTTTACGCTTAAACATGGGAGTGTTCCTTAAATTGACTTTCAGGGTAAAATTTGATAAATTTAGAATTCATATTTTTATTTTACGAAATTGTAAAAGAGAAAAGAAATGAAAGTTGAAGCCCTCGGAAAGCATCTGATAGCCGAATTTTACGACTGCGACGAAAAAGCGCTCTCAGATGTGCATTTTATACAGGAATCAATGCTGGCCGCAGCCAAAGCCGCGGATACCACGGTGATTGACACCATTTTCCACGCCTTCAAGCCTTTCGGAGTTTCAGGAGTCGTGGTCATAGCGGAGTCGCATCTTGCGATACACACCTGGCCTGAGCACAAATTTGCTTCAGTGGATTTTTTCACCTGCGGGGACAAGTCAAATCCGTGGAAAGCTTTTGAATTGATGCGCAAGAAGCTTAAATCAAAACATTTCAGCGTAATGAAGATGAAAAGAGGCCTTTTGATAAAATGAACTTTTCAGATTTTGATTGGATAAAGAAAAACGGCGAAAAAATGCCGAAAGGGGAGTGGTTCATAGAGTTTTTCACCAAAGGCGAGTTCCATTGCCATCAGATCTCCTCAAAGATAGCGCATTATAAAACCAAATTTCAAGAAGCCACGCTTATAAAAACGCACACTTTCGGGAAAGTTCTTGTTTTAGACGGAGAAACGCAATCAAGCGAGTATGACGAATTCATTTACCACGAAGGGCTTGTTTTCCCTGCTCTTTTCCTGCATAAAAACCCCGAGAAAGCACTGATACTCGGAGGCGGCGAAGGCGCCACAGCCAGAGACATTCTCAAGAGAAAAAGCGTAAAGAAAGTTGTGATGGCGGACATTGACCATAATATACTTGATTTTGCAAGAAAATATCTTGACAGCTGGCATAAAGGCTCTTTTTACGATGAAAGAATGGTATTGCTTTGCCAGGACGCAAAAAAATGCGTGGAAAACACCAAACTCAAGTTTGACCTTATATACTCGGATCTGCCTAGCCC
This sequence comes from Elusimicrobiota bacterium, assembly GCA_029267355.1. Lineage (GTDB taxonomy): Bacteria > Elusimicrobiota > Elusimicrobia > Elusimicrobiales > UBA9959 > JAAYVI01. The sequence goes on from JAJUJA010000042.1 coordinate 11,305, forward strand.
CATAGAAGGCGGACCGGCTTTTTCTCTTTACACGATTGAGTTCTACAAAAAGATGAAAAAAATAATGGCTAAAGACGCTATTTTCGCGATGCAATCAGGACCTGGAACACCTCTTCAATTTGAATTGCATCCGGTGATTTTTGCGACCTTATCAAAAGTTTTCAAATATGTCGGGTCATACGCCTTTTTTATTCCAAGCTATGATATGCCCTGGACATATCTTGTTGCATCAGATTTTAATTTCAAGAAGAAGCTTTCTTTTCTTGATTTTGAGAACAGAATAAGAAAAGATTTTACGGAAGGTCCGAAAATTCTTGATTCTAAAAACATAAAAGGGCTTTTTGAGAGCATGCCTTTTTACCTCAGGGAAAAGATAAAGTCGTGCAAAAAGCCGATAACTGAGAAAAATCCGATGTTTTTTTCCACTTCAAGATAAGGAGATACTAAAAATGAAAAAGACCAAAAAAGCCGCCGCTGCGTCCAAACAGAAAAAAGCTGCGTTCAAAAACAAAAACAAGATTTCATCCGTTAAGACCAAAGCTGTTTCAGCAAAAACGCCCGCCAATAAAGCTGGGGAAATGTTTTCAAAGAAGGAGCTTTCTGAGATAGAAGCCTTCCTTAACGGCAGAAAAGCCGAACTGATAAAGAATATGGAAGATAAAAGGAATTATGACTTGAAAGAAAGCGAAGTCGGAGACCAGATAGACGAAGCTTCAAACAGCCTTGACAAGGAAATACTGTTCGGGTCTTCTGAAAACGAAAGAAAAATTCTGGAAGAGATAGAATCTGCTTTAAGAAGGATAAAGAACGGCACATACGGCAAATGCGAACAATGCTCACAGCCTATAGACAAAAAAAGGGTCAAAGCCCTGCCCTATTCAAGGTATTGCATCAAATGCCAGATAAAGAACGATTCATACAGATAGACCGGTAATAAAACAAAAAAAGCCGGCGCTGAGCCGGCTTTTTTTATCTCTATTGGTTTTTAAGGGTTTTGCCGGCCGGATGCGCCCATATCTGAGGCTTCCACCTTCGTCTTTCTCCAGTTTTTTGCCTGGGCTGAAATTACATAATGCTTGCCGTTACTGGCTATTTCCAGAGAGTTTTCCGCCAGATTTTCCGATATTTCTTTTCTGACAGCCGGTATATTTCTGGTCAAATCAGCCAGCCTTTTTATGTCATCCGTGTAAAATCCGTATTTCTGAAAATGTATTTCCTGAAGCTTTGCCAGTTTGCCTATTGTTCTGTTGGCCTTGGCTATCTGAGTTTGCTCATAAGGCGTAATCGCCAGAACGCTTTTCTGTATCCAGTTGCCCAGCAAAAAGGCCATCAATGCCCATGACACTATAAGAACCGCCCCTTCCGCAAAATCGCCTCTTTCCTTCACCTTTATGACGCGGCTTGAAGCCAGATAGTCATGCAAGGCCCTTTTGTTCGGAGTAAACAAAGCTATGGCGTAGCCGAGATTAATGGTATATGAACCTATAAAGTATCCGAC
>JAJUJA010000028.1 GCA_029267355.1 Elusimicrobiota bacterium
GGCGCATAATGCCTGCCTTATGGGCAAAATATTTTCAAAAAGAAGACCGGCTCTTATAGTTTCAAGAATAGTTTCTCACCCTTTGCCTGACAATATACTTGCCAGAATGAAGTACAAAACAAAACTGGTGAACGCTTATATTCCTGTTTGCGATTATGTGGCGCGCATGCTTGAGGATTACGGTATAGAGCAGGAAAGAATTTTCAGAGTTTACAGCGGCACGGACAGGCTCAAATATCGCCCCTTGCCTAGGGATTTTTCATTCAAAAGATCGCTTGGACTTGATGATAACGATTTTGTCATTTCTCTTATAGGAAATTTCAGCCGAGACAAGGGCCAGCATGTTTTTATTGACGCGCTTGAAATTTTGAAAAATAAAGGAATTTCTTTCAAAGCGCTTTTTGCCGGCAGAAATACCGAAGGCAATGAGCTTAAATCCATGTTTGCCTCAAAACTTGATTTAAGTTCAGGTGTTTTTCTCGGGCTTAGAGACGATGTTGAAAAGATCCTTAATATCACGGACATAAATGTAAATTCGGCCGTAAAGGGCGAAGCTTTAAGCGGAAGCTTAAGGGAAGCTTTGTGCTGTGCTGTGCCTTCGGCGGCTTCAGATATAGCCGGCAACGGCGAAATTCTTAAAGATGGATCCAACGGATACCTTTTCAAAACCGGAGACTTTGCGGATTTGGCAGAAAAGCTGGAGAGAATGGCAAAAGACAGAGCTTTGCTTGAAAGTATGTCAAAGTCGGCGGCAGAGTCGGCGGATGAAAAGTTCAGCGTTGAAAAAATGGGCGAAGAGACTCTCAAGGTCTATCTCAGGACATTATCTTAAATTTATCCGAATATAAGTTTTCCGGTGAAAAGCAGAAAAAACAGGCCGGCAATGTCTGTTATTGTCGTCAGAATAACCACCGAGGAATGGGCCGGGTCATAATTAAGCTTTTTCATTATAAGAGGAATAAGCGCGCCTGAAACGCCGGCCACTATGGTGTTCAATATTACAGCCGCAAAGCCGGCTGCCGAAAGAAGATGAGAGGTCTTCCACGCATAGATTATCAGATAAGTAAAAAGACCGCATATAAAACCGTTCACAAGGCCGAGATATACTTCAGAGAGAAGGATTTTTTTGGCGTTTTTAAAATCTATTTCGCCCATGACCAGCGCCCTTATAATCACCGAAAGAGTTTGAGAGCCGGCCACGGTGCTGTGTCCTATTATAACAGGTATCAAAACCGCAAGGGCGCTTATTTTCGCTATTGTGCTTTCAAAAACTGCTATTACGGAGGCCGACAGAAAAACCGTAAGCAGATTGACCATAAGCCATTGAGAGCGGTGTTTTATCTTGAATGAAAAAGAGGAGTCAATTTTTTCCTCGGGGTTTGAGCCCAGAAGCAGCTGCATATCCTCCATGGTTTCTTCTCTGGCTGATTCCAGCACATCCTTTGACTCAACTATGCCGAGTATCTTTCCGGAGGAATCCACCACGGGCAGAGATATGAAATTTTTGGCTGAGAAAATTTTTATAAGCTCATTTTTATGCGTATAAGGCGAGACCTTGACCACCTTCTTTATCATTATCTCCTCTATTTTCATTTCGTCCTGGGAGATTATAAGGTCTCTGGCATTTATAACTCCGGCCAGATTATTGTCCTGGTCCGTGACATAAACATAGCTTTTTATTTCTCCGAATTTGGACAGAAGCCTCAGCCTCTTTACGGCTTCAGATACGGTAATATCCTTTTTAAGCGAGACGAAGTCAGGATACATTATCCTTGCCGCGCTGTTTTTAGGGTAGTCAAAGAGATAGTAAATTGAGGACTTGAGATTCTGGTCCATCGCATTTATAAGATTCTTTATTTTGGCGTCGCTTGAATTCCTTATTATTGAAACAAGCTTGTATCTGTCGGTTTTTGAAAGTATTTCCTTCGCGCTTTCCAGAGAGAGTTTTGAGATTATTTTGGCGGCAAATCTCGCGCTGAAATGCTTTACGCATTTAGTCTGATTTTCAATTGAAAGTTTTTTAAAAAGATTAACCGCCTCCTTGAAATCCATATTTTCAAAAATATCGGAAGCTTTGGCCGGTTCGGCGTTTATCAAATCTTCTATGAACTTTATGGCGAGATTATTCTTCATTCTCCCCCCGCCTCGGCAGCGGCTCTTTTTATCCTGTCATTTATGGCCAAACCAAGCCCTCTGGCCGGGGCCTTTTCTATATATATCTTTCCGGCCTTCTTTTTTTCAAGGTCATGAAAAAAGTCAAAGAGATTGGCCGCCGCTTCTTCAAGGCAGCCTTTTGAGGAAAGAATTTTCACCATCTTGAATTTTTTTTGCGGCCTGTCTTTAAAGGCTATGTAAGCCGCATTAAGATCTTTCGCCTCTTTTTCATTTTTAACTGCTATAACTGTGGCTTTGGGCGCATAATGTTTTTTAAGCATGCCCGGCGCCTGAATTTTTGAGTCTGCCGGTTTAAGGATTTTAAGCCCGGTATTTTTCTCTATTTCCTCAACCGGCACAGCGCCCTGTCTTAAGACATAAAACTTCCCTTTTTCAAATTTTACTATTGTGGATTCAAGTCCTTTCCTTGTCTTGCCTCCGTCAAGGATCATATCAGGTCCGTCTTTCAGCTGATTTCTTACATGCTGAGCCCTGACGGGACTTGTTCTGGAAAAGGAGTTGGCGCTTGGCGCGGCTATAGGTTGTCCGGCAAGTTCTATAAGCTTGAGGGCAATTTTGCAATCAGGCATTCTTACGGCCACAGTATTAAGGCCTGCCGTGACAATATCGGGCACTGATTTCTTTTTTTCAAAGACGAGCGTCAGAGATCCCGGCCAGAATTTGTCGGCTATTTTTTTAACTTTGGACGGAAGTTCGGCTGCTAAAAGGGAAAGTTGTTTTTTTTGCGCTATGTGCACTATGAGAGGATCAAAATAAGGCCTTTTTTTTATTTCAAATATTCTCGCCGCCGCTTTTGGATTGAAGACGCAGGCGCCCAGCCCGTAAACTGTTTCTGTAGGGAAAGCTACTACTCCGCCTTTTTTAAGAATTGCGGCCGCTTTGCGTATTGAGGCCCCATTTGCTCTGAAAATATTATTTTTTTTCATCCAGGAATTTTTCCCAACCTTCTTTTTTCAACTTTTCATTTTTTTCTTTAAGTTTTTCAGCCGTCTTTTTTGATATTTCAGCAAGCTTTAAGGCCAGTTCGGGGTATTTCAAAGCCAGAATTCTGCATGCCAGAACTGCAGCATTTTTGGAATTGTTTATTCCCACTGCGGCCACCGGAACGCCGGGAGGCATCTGAACTATGGACAGCATAGCGTCCATACCGTCGGAACTGCTTGAAGTCAGAGGCAGGCCTATTACAGGCAATTGTGTATGAGAGGCGCAAACGCCGGGCAGATGAGCGGCCAGGCCGGCTGCGGCTATAATGACTTCAAAGCCGTTTTGGGAGGCCTGTTTGCAAAAGGCGGCTGTTTCATCAGGCAGTCTGTGAGCAGACAGTATATTCAATTCAAAATCCACAGACACTTCCTTTAGAAAAATGAGGCAGTCTTTTAATTTGCCAAGGTCTGAATCGCTTCCGGTTAAAATTGCTATTTTGGGCATATTATTCACCTCTTAATGCATTTTGACATAAATCGCTATCAGGGCGATTATTGAAATCAGGGAGAATATGACAAGAAAAAGACAAAGCCTTGAGAGAAAGCCTATTTCCTGTGCCATCTTATCAGTTTTAACTTTTAGCGAGTTTATTTCATCTGAAAGAGAGGCTATAAGCTTTGCCTGCTCTATGACAAGCTTTTCAAGAACGGTAAAATTCGGGTCCGGCTCCGGTATTTTGATTTCCTTTTTGCCGGCGAAATTTTTCACGGCCTGAGCGATCTCGGGAGTTTTGCTTATCAAAAAGCCCCAGGGTATTTTTGAAATGAAAGAAAAAAAAGTCATCGGCCCTCCTGTCGGAAATTAATAAAGCCTGATTTCGGCTATTGATAATTATAATAAATTTGAGGGCTGAGTCTTATAAAATGCTACAATATTGGAAGAGAATAAACATCTCTGCGGAGAATACTACGAAAAACAATAATTCTAAACTTCTTTTAACAAGCATAATGAGGCCTGTCGGCCCCGCCTACGGAGACGCTCAAAGCGTGGGCTATGAACTTCTTCATGCGCAGGTCACAAGAGAACAGGGCATGTTCAGCCCGAGGGCCGTTCACAAACAGTTTTCCCTGGATTATATGGCGGAAAATCTCGACAATCCGACCACGGTTCTTCATTATCCCAGCGCCAAAGAGCTTATAAAGGAATTGAAGAACGGCTATGACTATGTAGGCATATCCTTTATAATGGTCACTTATCACAGGATGAAGGAAGTTTCCGCTCTGGTCAGAAAGCATTCTCCAAAAACAAAGATTATTCTTGGCGGCTTCGGCACCGTTTTGCCCGATGAAGCCCTGCTTCCTTACGGCGATTATATCTGCCGCGGCGACGGCGTCGCTTTTATGCGCAATTTGCTGGGCCAGCCTGAAATAGATGAATACAAACATCCAGTAATAGAAAGCCGTCTCAAGGTTTTTTCAAAGACAATTTCATATACGGGCATGATTTTTGCGGGGTTGGGCTGCCCCAACGGCTGCGATTTCTGCTCAACTTCCCACTTCTTTTCAAGAAAGCATATAAAGCTTCTTAAAACCGGCAGGGAAATATATGAGGTGGTAAAGAAACATCTGGCCATAAACCCTGAAGCCCAGTTTACAATTTTGGATGAGGAGTTTTTGCTTGATACCGCGAGGGCCGAAGAGTTCAGGCAATGCGTTATAGAAGGCGGAAAGCCTCTGTCTATTTTCGTTTTTGCCAGCATGAAAGCTTTAAGTCTTTACAAGCCGGAAACTCTTCTTGAAATGGGCATAGACGGAGTCTGGATAGGATATGAAGGCGAAAAAAGCGGATATGAAAAGAGACTCGGCAAAACGCCTCAGGAGATCTTTTCCTCTCTGAAGGAAAACGGCATAATGATACTTGCCTCAATGATAGTCGGCTTTGAATATCAGGATGAAAATGTAATAAAGGAAGAATTAAAGAATCTTCTTTCCATGAATCCGGACCTTTGCCAGTTTATGATATACAACCCCAATCCCGGCACGCCTCTATATGAAAGGGTTAAAAAAGAAGGGATACTCAGAGATTTTTACAGGGATAATCCTGACGCCTACTGGAAATGGGCCAGCGGATTCAAATCCCTGTTGAAACATCCCAAAATGTCCGCTGAGCAAATAGAAAAAATGCAGAAATACTGCTATCAGACTGATTTTAAAAAGCTTGGCCCCTCTATATACAGGGTTGCAGATACTATGATAAACGGCTACTTAAAGCATAAAGATTCCTCAAATCCTATGCTTAAGGCCAAGGCAGAAAGGTTCGCGGCCGAGCTTAAAAAGACTTATCCCGTGTTTTTGCCGGGAGAACTGTTTTCTCCCAACATAAAGACAAGAATGAAAGTTATGCGTATAAGAAGACGCTTATGCGAAACTTTCGGTCAGCCTTCGCTTTCAGACAGGTTTATGTCTTTGGCGGCCGTCGCGGCGGCTTTATGGACTTCATTTAAGTTGAGATTCAATCTTTTTCAGCATCCTTCTTTGACAAGAAAGACATGGAATTTTCCTGCTCAGCCCTGGTCATATGAATGGTTTAAGGAAAGGCTTGATTCCTATCAGTTTGACAGTTTGAAAATACGCCTTAATGAATATAAGGAAAGAAAGCTCGTCTATATAAAATTTGAGGGCGCTCTCTACAGAGAGAAGGCAGACAAACTTGCCGAAGACATAAAGAATTATCTTGAGAAGAATAAAGCCAAACTCAGGCTTGATTTTGAAAAGTTAAAGATCGCCGAAAAAGAGGCTATGGAATCTTTCGCTTTGAATCTTAAAAATTACAAAGACAGGATAGAGATATCTTTGCCGAAAAATCTCGCTTCCAATTCGGCCGGCTTTCTTCTTATAGCTGAGATTTTCAAGATAGCAAAAATCTGATTTTCAAAACAACCAATGTCTTATCTTTGAAGCAATCTGAGAGGATTTTAGTTTAAAAAGGAAATAAGAGTTTTTTCCAGTTGTTCAATTCTGTATGGCTTTGCCAGCATTGCGCAAAAACCGTATTTTTCATAATCGGCGCCGGATATCTCATCTGAATAACCGCTTGAAACTATAATCTTTGCGGCCGGATTGATTTTAAGTATGCGGCCGGCAAGTTCCGTTCCGCCCATTTTGCCCGGCACTGTTAAATCGGAAATTATCAGATCAAACGGATTTTTTTGTTCAATAGCCAGAGAATATTCCTTAAGAGCGTTTTCTCCATCATTTGTAAATACGGCTTTTATTCCCAGAGCGTCAAGCATTCTGCCCAGCGATTTGCGCACTATTTCATCATCATCCATAACCAGCACTCTTTTCCCCCTCAAAGAAATTCTTTTGTCCATTGTTACTTCATCGCCGGCTATTTTTTCATCTGTGGAAGGGAGATAAATATTGAAAGTGGTTCCTTTGCCTGTTTGCGATGAAACATCAATTCGTCCCTGATGATTTTTTATAGCGGCATAAACCATTGGAAGACCGAGGCCATGTCCTTTAGGCTTTGTGGTGAAGTAAGGCTGAAAAATCTTACCTATGTATTCCTTAGGGATGCCTATGCCTTCGTCTGAAATTGATACAAGTATGTAATCACCTGCCTGCAAAGATACTCCGTCTTCTTCAACTTTTATGTTTTGGGCTTTTACGAATATGCGGCCGCCGTCCGGCATCGCCTGCACAGCGTTTATCATTATATTGTTTATAGCCTGCGTTATTTGATTTTCATCGGCAATTATATTTTTTAGATCCGGACTGATCGAAAAGATTATTTCGCAGCTGCTGCCTCTTGTGGAAAAAACGGCGGCTTCTCTTATCATTTTGGCTGAGTTGACCAGTTTTTTTATCGGCTTTATTTCCTTTGAAAAAGCCAGCAATTGTCTTGTGAGATTCTGAGCGCTTTCTGCAGCGAGAAATATTTCCGAAACTATTTCCTTGGTGGCAGGGTCAGATATTTTCTTTTCAAGTATTGAGAGATTGCCTATAATGCCGGAAAGCATATTATTGAAATCATGCGAAATTCCGCCGGCCATTATCTGGAGAGATTCTGTTTTCTGCGCATTTAAAATTTCCATTTCCTCGCGTTTTTTCTCAGTGATATCATAGAAAAAAGTAAGAGCGCAGTCCTTACCTTCCCATTCAATTTTCACGCAGGATATGATGGCTTCAAATAAAGATCCTTCCCGGTTAATCAATTTTGATTCTATCCCGGCTGTCTTTATCTTTTTGTTTTCCACTTTTTCAAGAGTTGAGAGCAGAAAATCTTTTTCGCTTTCAGCGGCAAAATCTGAAATTTTCTTGCCGGAAACGGTTTCTCCCTCTGAGGCAAGAATTTTATTTGCCGTTTCATTTGCATATATAAATTCTCCGTTTCGCGATATTAAGACTCCAAACGGCGCATTCTCTATAAGCAGCTTAAAGTTCTCCTGTACTTTCTGAAGTTCCATAAGATGCTTTTTTATTTCCCTTAAATCCTTCAAAACGACTATTATTGATTTCTCCCCGGCATTATTTGCATAAAATGCGTAAAGCGACATTGGCACGGGTGTGCTGTTTTTTGAAAACAAATAAATTTCATGTATTAAAAAATGCCCTTTTTTTTCAATGTCATTTACCAGTGAGTCAAAATTGTAACTGGCGTGCTTACAAAGTTCACAGACATTTTTACCGTAAAGTTCCTCCTTTTTTACAGTGAATATATTCTGCCCTGCCTTATTAACATTTTTGATTGTTCCGGCCTTATCGCAAATTATCAGAGGGTCTCTCATGTTTTCTATTATTGACGAAAGATACTCTCTTGATACGGCAGTTTCTGAAAGTTTTCGGCTCATTTCATTGAAATTTTCTGTAAGTTCCCCAAGTTCGTCTTTTGAAAGCACTGGAAGAATAGAACCATAAGTTCCGCTTTTTACTTCTTTTGTGCCCTTTATGAGATGATTTATCTGAGACAGATTCTTCTTAAGATAAAGATATGCGGCCGATAATATAAGCATGGAAAAACATATTGTTATCAAGAGAATTCTTTTTGTCAAATCCGTTGTGGATTCATTTATTTTTGACATATTTATGGAGAGTTCTATAAAGCCGTAGTTGACCGGGGAATCCATGCCGCCGATAAGTTCAGACTGAGAGGAAGATGACAGAGGAATCAGCAGTTTGAGATAAGGCTGGCCGTCTTGATATGTTTCAAAACGGCAGAGCGCTTCAGATTTTACTTTTTCTTTTTTGAACAGGGTGCTTTCCCGGCCTTTTTTGATGACATTGGTATGGGCAATATAAATGCCTTTAGTATTAAGCGCTGCGGCATATTCAGCGTCTGTCTTTGACTTTATTTCCTGAAGATGGTTAAGTATGACTGTTTCCCTATTGCCTGAAAAAGCTTTTGAGAGATCTCTTTCCATTTTCTTTATCTTCAATATGGAAGAATTTTTTAAGTCTTGCGCAAACCGGTTCTCTATGGCCTTATTTGAAAAAAATATCATGGCAGAGGATGAAATCAATATTATCAACAGAAGGCCCAAATATATTTTTGTCAGAAGCTTCATTTTCTTTATTAAAATTCCTGTTCCAGTCCAATTTGAAAGGTTCTGCCATCCTGCCTTATGGCCGGCTGTAAATGGTCGCCGGAACCTGAAGCGTAAACAGGCTGATTGGCCAAATTATAAATGTTTGAGAAAAAAACCGGGCCTTTTCTAAAGGGCTGTGTCCTGGCAGAGATATTTAGTATCAAAGACGGAGAAAGCATTGTTGCCTGATTGGTTTTTCTGGAATCCAGGTAAAAAGCATTGAATGAAAAGTTCGAATTGTACTTTGGCTGCCAGTAGGAAAGCCCGCAGGATAAAGTGTTTTGGGGCGAATTTGTCAGTCTCCTATCGTTTTTATCTCTTGAGTCCTGAATAAGCCAGCTGAAAAAGGCGCTTGTTTTGGCAGTTAGGCTAATTTTTGAAGACAATTCAAATCCAGCAGTTTTTGCTTTATCTACATTTTCAAACTTATAGGCGCCGCCGCCTGCAGGTGTCAACGAAATCAAATTTTTTATATCATTAAAGAAAAAGCCCGCAGTAAAAAAAGACCTAGAAAAAAGGCTTCTTTCATAAATGATTTCATAGGTTTTTATTTTTTCCGGTTTCAGGTCCGGATTGGAAATAAAAGTAAGGGCTGAATATTCAGTTTCAAAGGCGTTAGGCGCTCTGAAAGCGGAGCCGTAAAGGAGTTTAAGGGAGTCTTTTGTTGAAAGTCTCCATATGGCAGCAGCCCTTGGATTGTAAACATATCCAAAATATTCATACCGGTCATATCTAAGGCCGGCCACAAGTTTTATGCTTTTACTTAAGTTAAGTTCCTCCTGAGCATAAATTCCCCATCTGTAATAGGGTTTTCCTTCGTCAATGTATAAAAAGTACGGGTCATCATCGTAGTTTTTCTGATTAAGCTTAAAAGTTCTTTCATACTCCTGTCCCATAGTAAGCTGATGGGAGCCATCTTTCCCTATGGAGAGATTTTCCCTTATCTCCGCTCCGTAAAAGTATGACTTTGAAAAATCCTTGTTCAAAATCGGACCTGAATAAAGATATTTACCGTAGTAATCATAGCCATCATAGAAAAATCTTGATGTTACAGAAAGGGAATCGTTAAATTTAGATTCCTTTGAAATCTCCGCAAAACTTCTGGCATCTGAAGTCATGTCTTTTTTATTGTTAAACAGCGTGCCGAAAGATGCTGTCGGTATTTCCTTGTCTCTTCTTGAGGCCGCAGCCTGGAAAAACCAGCCATTAACTTTTCTGAAGGAGAAAAAGCCTTTATAGGCCTTTTCTGAATCCATGTTCTTTGCCTTTGAGGCATATTCCCGGTAGTAGTGATCCTGTCCATGTGAAGACAGAGAAGAGGCGCCTGAATAAATTTCAGTTCCCTCTTCGGTTTTTATTGCGAAGTCAAAAAAGCCCCTGTAGGTTTCAAAAGATGAATGACTGAATCCCGCTCTTGACAACTTTTTTTCAGAGGGTTTTTTTGTCACTACGTTAACGGTAGCTAAAAAAGCATTGTCGCCGTAGAGAACAGATGAAGGTCCTTTTACCACTTCTATCTTGTCAACGAAATTTATGTCTATAACCTCTTCCGCGCCGAAAAGGGCTGAGTCATAGACATTGTCATTAAGCCTATGCCCGTTTACCGACAATAATATCCTGCTGTTATAATCGCTCGGCCGCCCGAAACCGCGAACCCATAAATACGAATAATTCCTGTCCGTTGTGGAATAGAAGCCTGGCACCATTTGCAGAGCTTCGGCTAAAGTTCTAAATCCGTAATTGGCTATATCGTCAGATGTTATGATATAAACTGAAGCCGGAATATCTTTGAGCTTCTGCTGTTTTTTGCCCGCTGAATAAACAGATTCCTGCGCAAAAAAATCAAAATCCCCGGCATTTTGGGCAAATGTCTGGGCCTGCGCCAAAATTGAGAAAATCGTGAATGTTAGTATAAGAGCTTTCATTACTTTTTTACCTCGTAATATCTTATTCTATCTCCGTATCTGTCAAGAACAAAAACACCTGTTTTAGCAGCTGTTTCAGGATTAACGGCAACATACGGTTCTCTTGATGGAAAGGATATTTTTTCCACTCTTTCTCCAGATATTAATTTTGATGCTGTTTCGGCGCAAGCCTGTCCTATATCCTCAAAAGAATATCCTATTGAGACCGATGCCCCTTTTTCAAGAAGCTTTTCTGAAAAAACATAAAGGGGTATTCTGTTGCCAAGAGAAAAATCTTTTATGGTTTCAAAACTGAAATTGCCGATCACAACCGGATCAAACGGGACTATGAGAGCATCTAAGCTGTTCCCAAGTTTTCTCAGCTCATTGGGAACATCTTCTTCCGACCATATTTTGGCCGGTTTTATTTCAATCGATTTTTTTGCAGCTTCTCTCTCAAGCTCCTTAAAATTTACATCAGCTGCATCCTGAGAAAAAATAAATCCCAGTCTTGAAGCTTTCGGCTGCAGCATTAAGACTTTGGCTATTATTTCCTTTGGGGAAGGAGACATGCTTACAATATAGCAGTTATCTTGCGGGCAATCTATTTCCTTTTTGTAATAAGGAAGAAGGGATTTTATAATTTTTCCGCTGCCTCTTACCATTGCGGCCTTTTGGCCGAATGTTATTGTTATGTCCGACTTTGGCAAAATCTGAGTATCAGGCGTGAGAACTGTAGAATAGACGGGCAAGTCTAATTTTTTTTCAAGGCCCTTCAGAGCTTCTTTGTAAGGATACATGTCAGAACTCAAAACTACTGTTACATTTAATGTCTGACTTTCGGCTGGGGCGTATCGGAAATACGTTTCTTGTGAAAAAAGGCGAATGTAGAAAACTAAAGGAAGAAAAAATATTACGGCGATTTTACTCTTCATAGTTCTTTTTCAAACACTAAATCTTAATTAACCCGAAAACAAAACTAGCTGATATCCCCTTATCTCACACTTATAGTATTATACAAATTTTTATGAATTATGATTGAGATATGTTATTGCAGTTTGCAGAACTGCAGCGAAAGAAACCCAAAGAAGATATGGAATATTTATGAAAGCTGCCCATCTGATATGCGGATAAACGGCTATAAGAGCCCAAATGAGAGTTATAAGCACTCCTAAAATATCCAAAAGAGCCAGATAATTATTTTTAAGGCCGAATTGTATGGGCGTGAAAGCGAAATTAAACAAAAGATTCAAGGCGAAAGGCAAAGCTGTTTTTGCGGGAATATGCCCCTTAAGGCAGGAATAAAAAACTTTTCCAAAAGAGATGAAGATAATTATGTAAAGAAATGTCCATACAGGGCCGAAAAGCCAGGCAGGCGGAGACCATGAAGGCTTTATCAAAACCGAGTAATAATCGTAATTTGACATATCCTTTATTTCCTGAGATATTTTTTTAAGGATTCCATTTTTTTGACGAAATTTTTATTGAGTTTCATTTGTTCATAAGCTTTTTTGGCAATTAAGCGTCCGGCTTCTATATCGCTTGGATGATGCACGCCCCATATTACTCTGTTTAAGGCTGCCTGTCTTGCTATGGCCTCAAACTTCTCTTTCCTTTCCCCAACCAGATCTGAAAGAATCAAAGCGTACATTTGAGAAATCGCGGCATGCCCGCTTGGATAGGTATATCCGCCCGCCTTTTGCCCAAAGCAGGTTTGTATCTCCTTATCTCTGTCAAAAGGCCTTGGTTTGGCGTATAGATTTTTATAATAGCTTACTGCCACATCAGTATCTTCTTTCACCAGCTTTAAAAATTTTTTTACTTTTTTGGGCATTGGCGAAATGAAAGGATTTTCATCGGCAAAAAAATCCTCAAAATCAGCGTATTTCTGGGCTATGGCCTTTTCGCAATCCTGCTGAGTTCTAGATCTTTGTATTTCCTTTATTTTTTCCATGTCAAGCTTATCCTGCGGGCTATTATCGGCAGGCGGCGGTTCAAGTTTGAAGTTTTTAATCTGCTCTTTTGTAAGATAATAAGCTTTTTCTTTTACATGAAAGCCCTTGTGCTTTTCGCCGCAAAACAGGGGCGATGTCAAAAAAACAGCTGATAATAAAACTATTGAGACTCTTTTCATAGGTAAAATTTAGCAATTAGATTAAATTAAAGCAATGGCTCTTGTATGAAAGCAAATGCATAAAAGCTTTTATAGACGGTGCTGCTGCGTATTCTCATGACGGCAAGGCTCAGGTTGATAAATTAACCGGTTTTTTCAGCAGGTAAAGCGCTATGAATGCGCTTACTAAAGAAAGAGTTCCTGAAATTATAAAGGCAGGTGAGTAATCTTTTGCGATATCGTGAATTATGCCGCCAAGCATAGGCCCGGTGAAGCATCCAAGCCCATAGCCTATGAAAAGCAATCCGTATATCAAAGAAAAGTCCTTTTTACCGAAATAATCCGAGGTAAGCCATGGATACACGGATAAAAAACCGCCAAAAGAAAGGCCTGTCAAAGCGCAAAGAGCGTAAATTAAGCGTAAATCGCCTGATACAGACAGCATGAACATTGAAAAAGACATGGCAAGAAAAAGAGAAATCAATATCTTTTTGCCTCCGAATATATCCGAGAAATATCCCCCTACCACTCTGCCGGCCCCGTTAAATATGGATATTATTGTTATGGCCAAAGCGCCTTTCATAAGGTGAAAATTTTTATCGGCTATGAAAGCCGATATGTGGCCTATGGTGATCATTCCGGGTATCATAGCCGCAAAATATGTTAAGAACATTACCCCAAATGCAGATGTCTTTATTGCCTGTCTGAAATCAAAGGAATTTCCGCTTTCCGCGGCATTTTTTTCAAAATAGTTTTTTGGGTTTTTAAGGAAAAAAGATGCGGTTAGTATTACTAATCCGAAGAGGGAACCGAAGAAAAGCATGGAGTTTCTCCAACCGATCTTTTGTACTGATTTTGTTATCAAAGGCGAAAGGAAAGCTGTGCCAAAACCGAAACCAAAAAGTATTATCCCGCTGACAAGGCCTTTTTTCCCTGGAAATCTTTTTATCCCGCAGGACAGAGAAGACATATAGCACAATCCTGTTCCTATCCCGGCTAAAATCCCGTAGAAAACATACAATGATAAAGGGTCTTTGGCAAAAGACGCTCCGCTCCATCCCAAAGCCACTAAAAGTCCTCCTGAAAACGCCGTTTTGGAGGGCCCTATTTTTTTCTCCAAAAAACCGCCTATGGACATGAAAACAGAGAATGTAAGCAATAAAATTGAAACGGCAAAAGAGATCTTTGTCCTGCCCCAGCCGGTTTCATCATTTATCGGCACAAGAAAAATCCCCCAGGCATAGGCTGTGCCGAGGCACATCATTATGATCGTCCCGGATATTACAGCGAGGATATCTTCTTTCCTGTTCATATATTTTGGTATTTTACAAAATTCTGAAATCTTGTTTTCATGCAGCCAAAATGAGATTGGCTGATTGTCGCAGCTTTTTTTAGTACAATGCCGTTATATATGAAACTGCGCCATTCTATAGTGCTAAACGGCAGGGAAACTAAAGAAGTTTCATGGTATGTAATATATCCATTCTTTCTTGTTCATATGTTTATGTTCGGTTTGTCCGGCTTTTCAATGGCTTATTTCAGCGGCACTCCTTTTTTATTTCTATTTTTCCATGGAGGAATAGCCATAACCGTATATGTGTTTTTTTATATCTATATATTCGGGGTAGACGAGGTCAAATGGATGTTCATAAACGCCGCTTTAAGTCTGGCGGCTATGTATACGCAGACAGACTGGATACTGGCTATATTCGGCAGGGATATATCAAGATATCCTTTTCACAGGCACATAATACCGTTTATATACTTTACCCTATATACTTTTCTGCTCAGACAGGCCTTTATAGACCTTTTTGACGCCAGGGAAGATGATTATAAAAGAAAAATCGCCGAAAACTCCTTTATGGGCACTTCCATACTCCTGTCTTTAATATCATTTTTTGATAGATAATGTTATTTCATGACTATTCATTAGAGCGGCCGGAAATTATCTTCTTCTTTTGCCGAAAAGGCGCAGCAGTTTCAGAAAAAGATTTACGAAATCCAGATACAGCGTAAGCGCGCCTATGATTGATTCCTTGGTATCCTCCGGCGTGCCTTCATTGCCTATTATGTTGGTTTTTCTTATCTTTTGCGTGTCATAAGCCGTTAAGCCGGTAAATATTATTACCCCTGCCCAGGATAGTATATAATCCGTTTTTTCGCTTTTCATAAAAAAATTGGCTATAGACGCTATCACAAGCCCGATAAGACCCATAATCAGCACCTGGCCGATATGAGTTAAGTCAGTTTTTGTAAAGTAGCCGTAAGCGCTCATTGCGCCGAACATAAGGGCGGAAATCAGAAATATTTTCTCTATTGACTCAACCGTGTATATGAGAAATATCACAGAGAATGTAAGCCCGGTAAAAAAGCAGTAGAGAAAGAATAAAAAAACTGCCAGGCCGGCGCTTATTTTTTTTATGAAACCGACAAGCATGGCAATAAGAAGAATATGAGATATTAATAGGCCGTAAAACACCCATTTATTGAAGAGTATGGCCTTGTAATATTCCGGCCTTATTGAAATATAATAAGCCGTAATGCCGGAAACTATAAGTCCAAGAAACATCCATCCATAAACCTTTCTGAAGAAAGACGCTGTTTCTTCTATTATCTGCTGCTGCGGAAACTGACTATCATTTATCATTTCTTCCATAGCCATATTATATTAAAGTTAATAGGGTTATGATCATTTTTCCCGAATGCAAAAACAAATTATGTCGGAGTAAAATTTTAAAATAAGCATAGTCAGGCTTTAGAGGATTTAATGAAGCTTATCTCCATTTAAATACCAGGATTTGCGGAAATTACTGAAAATTAAATGTTTGAGCAGGAATTAAAACTTGGCGGCTTTTCGTTGACGGCAGGAAAAATCTGCGAGCCGCTGAAGTAAGCCTCCTCGTGAAGCTTTACCGCAAACGCAGCATGGGCACCCTGATATCCCTCGGGCAGCCTATTGACAACTCAAAGCCTTATCCAAAAGGCATTTTATCAAAATATACTCAAAAAACCAACCACAATCCAGTTTTAATAGTTTAGCGATTTATCAATTTTTCAATAAATGCTTAATTTCTTCGACCGTAAAAGGATTCTTCCTTTTATGCGCTATTCTGTGGCAGTTTGGACAAAGACATACCAAATCCTCTATAGATGTTATGGTTTCCTTAAGCAGAGGATTCTTGTGGTGGCACTCGATAACATACAACCCATTTACCTTCTTTGAATATCCGCAAGCTTGGCAAGTGTTTTTATCTTTTAATTTTCTTTGCTCGACAATTACCCTGTTTCTTTTTTTTCCAAGTAAACGGCTTTCTTGGATTTGCCCTTCCAATACCGAAAGATCATAATTTGCCTTATTTACTGCCTGCCCTTGTTTGGTTTTAACAGAATATTCCACAATCTCTAAATATTTATTTATAGCTTCGGTTCTTGTTATATTTACCCCGAGATAGTACCCCTTGGCAGTCTTTCTTGCCCGCTTATTACACACCAACATCTGCCTATGCATTATTTCAACAAGCTTTGTATCAACTTCTATTAATTGATATCCTAAGTCCTTAAAGATTTCTAAATTCTCTTTGCGGGTTGGCTTATTCAAGACCCAAGTGATTTTAGAGTCGTTATTAAAAATTACACGAGACAGATCCATTTCCATTACAAATCTATGACCATACCAAAGAATCAAGAAATATGGTTTCCGATAATCATCAGCCCATTTTTGAAATGAAATGAATACGTTAGGAGCTATTTGGAGTTTATTATACTGACCTTCCTCACGATCGACATATTTGGCGTCATGAAATTCTCTCCTTGCAGTTTCAAGAACTTCATTTGCAAAATCTATTATTTGATTTTTTAATTTGTTTTCCACTACAAAAATCTCCTTATCGAGGAAGTTTTTTCGCCATATTCTTAATCGTTATATCCGCATAATTAAGCAAATTTTCCCGGTCATATGTCACGAAATCCGGATGCGTTGAAATCCGGTACTGCTTTGAAGCGTTGTTTTCAATGAACTTCTTGGCGTCCTTGCCTTGTAGGCTGCCCTGAAGCGGCTGCCTTACCCGGTCAAATATCTGATATTTACCGGCATCCACCACTTTGGTCAGCCAGCCGCCTTTACCTTTTTTAAGCTCAACTACCAATTCTATAAGCAGGGCAAATGCCGTATCCGGCATTTTGATAGTGTTCCCGTTTATATTTATGTCATTGCTCCGCTTTCTGGAAGCCGTTCCGGGAATATGCAAAACGTCATAGCACTGATAGGCGTATTTCGTATAGTCCGCCGTCTGCTTGGTCGTCAGCTTCTGCGTCGGCTGGCCAGCCGCCTGATTAAGCTGAACCTTGCCGAAGTCGATCGTGCCATCCTTTTTGAATGCTTCTTTGAAGGTCATGCAAAAAGCATTCTGCCCGGCCAGTTTGCTCAATAAATCCTGCGACTTGATCTGATAGAAAGGGCAGAGAATCAACGCCCCGTCCATTTTCCCGGTCTTGGCTTTGAGACCCAGCAACTCCGACTCTGCTACCTGATCATCAGACAAGAGTGCTATAAAAATGCATATATTGTTCTGAATGACCGTTTTCTCACCGATATACCAGACCCGCGATGTAATAGCATTAAAGTTCTTTGCCAGATTATTCTTTGACCTGATTTGATCCAGCAGGGGCTGAATGTTGAACGTGTACCGGTTAAGATCCAACTCTTTCAGGTACAGCGGCGAAATTCCGGAATCTTCAGTCGATGTTGCGACCCACTTGCCGTTATATTTCCGGACAAAATATTCATTGCCGCGTTTGTCGTAGTAGTACTCATTCTCAAAATCATACTGGTCAAAGAGCAAATATTTCTGCTTTTTAAAAGACGTAAAACCTGCGGATGAAATACGGGCAAGCTTGCTTTCATAAAACTTTGCTTCAGGCAGGCCTTCCGCATGCCTGAGCAGATACGACATCAATTTATCACTCAAGCAGGACTCCTTGTTTTCGCAGATATGCTTCAATGATCTGCTTTTCCTTTTTCTGCGGGTTCTTGCTGTTCTCTGGGGGCCGGATATCCACAACATAACCCTTGCTTTTCTTGCCGTCTCGCTTTATGAAAAACTTCAGTTTGGCTGATACGAACTCCGCATTACCATCAGCCCCAATCCCATATCCCTTTGTATCTGCCAAATTGTTTGACTTTACTATCAACCGCATCGCACCATTGCCAACCTTTGCGTTTACTTCAACGAGCTTTACTGACTCGATTTTGTCGTTGCCATTAAAGTTGAAAGTCCGCTTTTTTATTGGCTCAATATCTACAAGTGAATTGTTCAATGTGCTGTTGTCAATTTGAGAAAGACCCAAAAATGAATTGCCAAATATCTCGATGTATTTCTTTTTGTCGTCATCGCTTCGGCCGCTCAGGCTCATGCTTAAAACCTTATTGGATGTATTGTAACCCAGCATGTCTTCTTTTGCCGGCCTGAATGACTTGATATCTGGTTTGCCGTGCTGATCGTTAAAAACCATGTGTGTCCTCATAAAATCGCCTCGAGCAATCAACAGGATATGTTTGTCGCCGTCAACGCAGTACCGGATATCGCAATGGTCGCTATTGCCGCAATCTTTGAAATGCGCCTCAACAGCGCGGTCTTGAATTTGGTTAGCTGGCCATCAGCAAATTTGGCAGTTCCATTGTTGAATTTATGATGGCTCAATTTCTCCGAGAGCACGTAATACAAATATGCATCAAAGGCGAGCGCAAAGGCATCTTCCCCTTTCAGGAATACCCGCATGGCAGTTGTTTCGGAAGTCTCGTCATCTTGCTTTTGAATACTGGACTGCTGACAGGCCTGCTCCAAGCA
>JAJUJA010000022.1 GCA_029267355.1 Elusimicrobiota bacterium
AAAAAAGCTCAAAAGATGAGGCGAAGATAAAGAAACTGAAGGAAGAGCTTGCTGCCCTTGAAAAAGAGGCCGAAAAATATGCGGTGCGCGAAGAACTTTGGAAAATATACAATAAACTCGGCGAACACGGCCTGAACGCTTTCACCTCAACAGACTACACCGGCTATGTAATAGAGCTGCCTTCAAGCAGGCTTGAAGCCTGGATGACAATAGAATCCGACAGATTCCAGAATCCGGTGCTGAGGGATTTCTACAAGGAAAGAAGCGTTGTGCTGGAAGAACTTAGAATGAATCAGGCAGACCCCAACAGGGTGATGTGGCAGACGCTTTTGTCCAACGCCTTTGTGGCGCATCCTTACAGAAATCCGACTATCGGCTGGGAAGATGATGTCAGCCACCTGACCAGAACGGACGCGGAGAATTTTTACAAAAATTTTTATGTGCCCAATAACTGCACTGTGGCCATAGTGGGCGACATAGACGCTGAAAAAACCATAAAGCTTGCGCAAAAATATTTTTCAAAATGGAAAAGCAAGCCCCTGCCGAATACGGATTATACGAAAGAGCCGCCGCAAAACAGCGAAAAGACCGTTCGGCTGTTTTACAAGGCAAAACCGATGCTGAAAACCGGCTATAAGATACCGGCTGGAGACCATCCTGACATACCCGCCCTGATAGTACTGTCTGAAATACTTTCCAGCGGCAAAACCAGCAGATTTTATAAGGAGATAGTGGAGAATAAAAGAATGGCCCTTTACGCAAACTCATATGTGGGGTTCCCCGGCGACAGATATCCTTCTCTTTTCATAATTCAGGGCGCGCCGAAAGAGGGTTTTACCAATGAAGATCTTGACAATGCGCTCTGGGAAGAGACCGAAAAAATAAAGAAAGAGCCGCCGACAAGATGGGAGCTTGATAAGGTCATAAACAACTATGAAGTTTCGCTGATAACTCAGCTTGAATCCAATGCCGGCTTTTCAAATGCCCTGGCCTCAAATGACAGGATTCTCGGCGACTGGAAACTTCAATGGAAACAGCTGGAAGATATAAAGAAGCTGCAGCCTGAGGATATTTCAAAGGCGGCTCAAAAATATCTTACCAGAGAAAACAGAACGGCCGTTTATCTTGTAGAGAAAAAATAGGGAGAAAAAATGAAAAAATCCATATTTCTTTTAGGAGCCTTGATCATGAACGCCAATCTCAGAGCAAGCGAGCCCAAGCTGCCCCCCATGGGCAAAGTGGAATTTAATCCCCCGAAAGTTGAAAGAGTTCAAACCCAGGAAGGCACGGTCATATACGCACAGACCGACAAAACTCTTCCGATGATAAGGGTGACCGCCATGATAAAAACCGGCAGAGTTTACGACCCTGCCGGGAAAACCGGCCTGACGGACCTCTTTATGACAATGATAAGAGACGGCGGCACGGCCAAATATAAACCTGAGGATATAGACAGAAAGCTGGAATTTCTCGGGGCTTCCATAGAGGCTTCAGCCAATAATGAAGAGGCGCGGCTTTCAATGTATTGTCTCAGCAAAGACTTTGATGAGGTATTCTCCATTTTCTCTGATATGCTGGCAGCGCCGGCCTTTGACGGGAAAATACTGAATTTAAAAAAAGAGGAGGCTATAGAGCTTGTAAGAAGAAGAAACGATAAGCCAGACAGACAGGCTGCCAGAGAAGCTTTGAGGATGTTTTTCGGCAAGGATCATCCCTACGGCATAAGGCCTGAAAAAGAGACCATTGCGGGCATAGGTTATCAGGACTTGAAAAATTATCATTCAAGGTATATAAAGGCAGCCAATATAGTAGTTGCCGCGGCCGGAAATATGGAAAGAAATGAGCTGGTATCAAAAATAAAGGCGGGATTATCAGCCTTGCCCAAAGGAAATACGGATTTTCCTAAAATCCCCGACCCGAAACTTCCTTCTCAAAGAAAAGTGTATTTGATAGACAAGCCGATAAGCCAGACTTCAGTGGTCATAGTTAATGAAGGCGTTAAAAGGCATGATGACAGGGAATACCCGCTGGCCGTTCTAAGCGAATATATGGGCGGCGGCATACAATCAAAACTCGGAAGAGAAATAAGATCAAACAGGGGCCTTGCCTATACGGTTTATTCTTATTTTTCAAAAAGAAATGTCTCCGGCTTCATACAGACATATCTCGGCACAAAACCTCAAAGCTGTTTTGAGGGCACTTCGGAGATATTAAACCAGCTGAAAACTGCCTCTGAAGGCTCATTTGAAAAAGAAGCCGTTGAGTCGGCGAAAAATCAGATAATCAACTCCTTTGTATTCAGATTCCCCACAGTTTTTGATCTTGTGGAAGAAAGGGCATCTTATGAGTTTTACGGATACAAAGACGGTTATCTGGATAACTATGTGAAGAATATAGATTCTGTATCCATGGAAGATGTGGCAAAGACGGCCAAAGAATTCTATAAAACCGACAAATCTCTGATTTTTGTCGTAGGAGATTCCAAAAAGTTTGACAAGCCTTTAAGCGAACTCGGCCCTGTCGAACAGCTTCAGGAAGATTGAAGCTTTTCTTTTGCGCAAAATAAGCCCTGAAAGAGTTAAAAAGCTTTCAGGGTTTTTTCTTGTATACAAATATTTCCTGCTCAAAAAGAACATAGAGCCAATTTGAATAAAGCCTGTCAAGCCGGTTTTTCTTTCTTTTAAAAGATGCGGCGAGCTGATAGCTGCCTGATAATAAATCCGGATTTTCTGCTATTTCATCCCTATATGATATGCCCATTGAGCGGTAGATATGATTTATATCGTTTACTATGTAATATTCGGCATTCTTGTCCGCAGTTTTTATAGAATAATCAAGCAAAGAAAAAGGCGGGTAAGATTTAAAGCCAAAGTAAGGGTATGTGCTGGCCGCTATGGAAGAGCCCTTAGGTATATTTGAATTTATCCAACGGCCGGCTTCATTTAGATTTTTCTCATTGTCCGCGAAAACCTTTTTATAATAAAAAAGATTTCCGGCATTCCATAAAAGCCCCAAAGCGATCAGAAGATAAAAAAATTTATGGCGCCTGATAAGTTCAGCTGCGCCGTAACCGGCCGATAAAAGCGCAATCGGGACCAGAGGCATTGAATAATGCGGGAAATCCCAGTGGGCATTGGCAGTATAGAAATAAAAAAACGGCAAGGGAGCGCAAGCTATAGCGATATACAGATCCCTTTTTAGAACCGCAAAAACAAGCCCGAAAGCTGCCAGGACGATCACGGGCCAGCTCAGTATTTTGTGCACCTCAAAAAAGGAATAATGAAGCATATTAGAGAAAGACAAGTGAAAGCCATGCATACCGCCTACATGAGTAAGCTCATAAAACGCGGCTTTGAAAGATAAAATATAGTACGGATTGGCAATAAAAAATGCGATTAAAAAGCCGGCCGGTGCATAAAAGAATTTCAAAGGATTTATTTTTTCCTTCTGCCTTGAACGTATAAACCATGCCGCTAAAGATGAAAAAGCCGAAAAACCGCCAAAAAGCATGCTTCCGGCTGAAAATCCGGAGAAAAGGCCTGAGAGGAAATAGTAAGAATAAAAATTCTCTTTCTCCTTTACGCTTTTAACGGCAAAATAAGAAGAGGCCAGCCAGAAAGGTAGAAAAAAAGCGAAAGGTTTGAATGAATGCGACTCAAATGAGATGGAAGGAAGACAGCAGGCAAAAAGCGCGGCAAAAAGGCCGGCCTCAAAAGAAAAAAATTTAAGGCCAAAAATAAAAAGAATAACAGAAAATAATGCCGCTGCCGCGGCACCGGCAATTTTGGGAAGAATATATAAAAGCGCGGCCTGTCTTTGATCAGTCATATAAAAAGCCGGATCCGAGCTTAATTTGCAAATTCCGGCCAGCGAGCAAAGTTTTATGGCAAGACCGCAGGAGTAAAAATATAATCCCCCATACTGATAAATGCCGGGGTCAAACTTGAATTCGCCGGGTTTTATTCTTGAAAGAGCGTAAAGAGTTTTCTGTTCGTCAGGAAATCTGTTTTGAAGCAATACAGAACGCAAGGCATGCAATTTTTCATCTTCAACTTTTATTTTTTTCCCTTCCCAGACAATTTCTCTTGTTTTGCTTGAAGCGCCGTAAACCTTCAAAAGCTCGCTGCCTGGCTGCAAATCATAGCTTTCATAAACATCTTTTCTGCTCTCTTTAAGAGCCGGCAGCAAGGCCCTGATATTGTCCTCGCTTTTGAAAACAAGCAAGGCTCTCTCTTTTGACGGCATACCCCTGCTTATTCCGGCCGTGTATGAAAAAAGCGAAACAGCAAATACAGCCAAAGAAAATAAAGTCAGCTTTTTTTTGCTCATTTTTCAGGCAAACATTATAAGTTTCCACATTTCAAAAGCGGTTTTGGCCGCCTTGAAAAAATCGCTCCCTACGCCCTTGCTCTCCCCCACTCTTTTTCTGAAAGTAACGGGTATCTCTATGACCGTAAGATTTTTCTTTAAAGCCTGAAGTATCATTTCGCACGAAAAATGATTCCCGTCAACCTTCAAATCGTCTATTATTTTCTCAAGAGCCGGCTTTTTTATAAGCCTGTAAGTGCAGCCCATATCGGTTAAACGCACCTTTAAAAACCTCAGCTGCATCAGTTTGGCCATGAAAACATTGCCCCATTGAAGCGAAAATGTTATCTGTGAATCTTTTGAATTCAATTCCCTTGTGGTTCTTGTTCCTAGGACCATGTCCGCATTTTCAAGATAGGCGGTAAATTTCTTAAGGTCTTCTCCTGAAAATGTGCAGTCCCCTTCAACAAGACATATTATATCGCCTCTTGACATCGCCTCCCTGAGACCTCTCTTGCAGGCAGCGCCGTAGCCCTGAACTGTCTCCTTTACCGCGATTGCGCCGGCAGAGACGGCTTTTTCAAATGTATCATCTGAAGAATTGTTATCAACAACTATAACCGCGGCTACGCCTTCCCTGTCTTTAAAGTCGGCGACAGAATCGGAAATTGACTTACTGTCATTATAGGCCGTCATGGCCACAGCTATGCTGGGATTTGAAATTTTCTCAAAAAAAAGATTTTTTTCTTCCTTATCGCTTAAAGAACAAAGCCAGTCTGCAGCAAACAAAACAACGCCGATTATAAAAAAGAAATCGCTTATTCCGGAAAAAACGTTTATAAAAAATTTCAGGCAGTACGAGAGAAAAGCTATGAAGAAAAAATGAAAAGCCCAAAGCAAAAGTTTATGTTCTCTCATAAGACGAAAGTCAGCATTTTCTTTACTACAGCCCGGCTTTCTTCCCAGTAAAATAATACGAAAAAATTAAGACAAAACCAAGCCGCCAGTATCGCCCTGTTCTTGGCTTTTTCCAGGAAGGCGGCGTTTTTTGAAAACCAGTAAAAAGCCGCCAGTATGATGTAGGGGGACATGGAATGGCGGTATCTAGCCGCCGAAAAGAAAAAAGCGCTTACAGGAAGATATACAGTCATAGCAGCCAGGGATGCGGCTTTGATATCTTTCAATTTTAACATCGCATAGAATCCCAAAAAGAAAAACGGCGCTATTAAAGCGTAAGTAAAATCATATTCAGGCATAAAAGGATAAAAAAACTGAAAGAAATTTACAGTCCATTTTTTTACAAGCTCTCCCGGGCTCATTTGAAGCATAAAATCAAGGCCTTTCCTGAAATTTCTGGCATCCCTTTCAACTTCAGGATACTTGTCATTTTCATCAACCAAATGAAGCTTATCCTGCGGACTATAAGCATGCTGAAAAACAAATCCTGTTTCAAGAGCCACAGGCACAAAACGGTTAAAAATGCGGTAATTTCTCATCCACCACCATGAAAGGAAAAGACAAAAGCCCAAAAAAACCAGCAGGAAACTTTTCATGAAGCTTCTATAGTTTGACCTAAAGAAAAGCCATAAAGCGTGAAAAGGCATCAACAAAAGGCCGATCGGGCGCACGAAACTGGCGGCGCCGGCAAAAAGACCGGCCCAGAGATAATGCAATTTTTTTTCTTCCCCCCTAAGCATAAAAAAAGAGGAGGCAAAAAACAGCGGAGTAAATACAACTTCGCTTAAAATATGTGAAGGCTCTATGACCAGGCCGAAATAGAAACATGAAAAAAAACCGGCAGCAAGAGCGAATTGATAAGGCATAATATGTTTTCCGAATAAATATATCAAAACTGGAACCGATGAGCTGACAAATATCTGTACAGCTTTCAAGGCGGATATTGAAAAACCGAAAATATGAAAAACGCCGGCGGCAAAAAAGCCGTAGCCGGGCGGCCTGAAAGCATAATCATTGAAGCTTCTGTAAACGCCCTCTTTCAAAAGATGCCATGAATAAGAAAGATAACAAGGCGAATCGGAAGCCAGCATGGTATTAAAGCCGGCTATGTAATTTATGTAAAGCGCCCTGATCAAAAAAGCGGCTGAAAAGATAATCAAAGAGTTCAATATGTCTTTTTTTGCGCTGTTCATCTTATTTTTTGGGATATTTCAGCCGGCATTTCGGCCAGTTTCATATTTCTGTCCACGCAAACAAGTTCGGTGACAGCCTTATTTAAAAGCACGCCGTCCTGATTATAGGTATCGCAGAGAAAAACAAGCCTGTAGGCCGTCGCTTCCTTTAGCGCAGTTTTTATCTCCAGCTCATCGCCGTAGCGGGCCGGAGCCCTATATTCTATTTCCTGTCTTTTAACGGCAAACCATATTCCATCATCCATAAGTTTCCTGAGTGAAATACCTTTTTCCTCCATATACTCGGTTCTGGCTTCTTCAAGGTATTTCAGATAATTGCCGTAATAGACCACTCCGCCGCAATCTGTGTCGTGGTAGAATATCCTTTTTTTCATAAGGCAATACTCAGTCTTCTATCTTATGCTCTCTGAGGTATTTTCTGATTTTAGACCTCGCGCTGGCCGTCTTTACGAAATTAAGCCAGTCTTTTTTGGGGCCTGAATTTTTTCTTGTCACGATTTCGCAGACATCGCCGCTTTTAAGCTCATGGTCCAGCTTGACCATTTTGGAATTAACTTTGGCTCCTACGCAATTGTCCCCTATTTCCGAATGTATATAGTAGGCGAAATCAACAGGGGTTGCGCCGACAGGAAGCGGCTTAACGTCCCCTTTTGGCGTAAAAACAAAGATCTGTTCCAAATCCAGGTCTGTTTTAAAACTTTCAAGAAATTCCCTCGGACTTTCAAGCTCCTGCAGCCATTCTATCCATTGCCTTAGCCAGTTAAGTTTCTCATCGAGATGCTTATCGGTGGCATTCTGACCCATTTTATAGCGCCAGTGAGCGGCTATGCCGTACTCGGCCGTTTTATGCATATCTTCTGTCCTTATTTGAATCTCTATCGGCTCGCCCGAACGCGACATTACCGTTGTATGGAGGCTTTGATAAAGATTCTTCTTGGGCATGGCGATATAGTCCGTAAAGCTGTTGGCTGTGGGCTTGAAATGGGAATGCACTATGCCCAAAAGAACATAGCAGTTGACTACAGTATCGGTTATTATTCTCACTCCAAGAGTATCTTCTATTTCCTCAAAGGGCTTGTTCTGTTTCTGCATCTTTCTGTATATGGAATAGATATTCTTGGCCCTGTATAAAAGCCTGTAGGGGATTTTTGAGCTTTCCAGCACGGAGTTAAGCTCATTTTTAAAGTCTTCAAGTATTTTCTCTCTCTTGAAATATCTAAGCTGTATCTTGGCGCTCAGCATCTCATACTCTTCAGGATAAAGATATTTGAACGAAAGGTCCTCAAGCTCCGATTTCAGATTAAATATTCCAAGCCGCTGGGAAAGCGGCGCATAAAGCGTCAATGTTTCATAGGCGATTTCAAGCTGTTTTTCCCTTGAAAGATAATTCAAGGTGCGCATATTATGAAGCCTGTCAGCCAGCTTTACCATTATGACTCTTATGTCTTTGGCCGTGGCGAGTATCATTTTTCTCCAGTTTTCTGCCTGCGCTTCGTCCCTTGAAGAGAATCTGAGAGTCTCTATTTTTGTTACCCCCTCCACAAGATTAGCCACTTCCTCGCCGAATTCGTTCTTTAAAATGTCTATGGTTATCTTTGTATCCTCGACAGTATCGTGAAGAAGACCCGCGCATATGGTCGGCTGATCCATTTTGAAATCAGCCAGTATTTCCGCCACCGAATAGACATGAGTGAAATAAGATTCTCCGGAAGCCCTTTTCTGCTCTCCGTGAGCTTCCTTAGCGAAGTTATAGGCAAGCTCCAGCATGGTAGTATCCTGATTTGAATACTCTGAAAATTTTTTGATAAGCTCTTCCACGCTCATTTATGCTCCGCCATAATGTGTATTATGAACACAAAGATATAACCGAAAAACAAAAGCAAAGGCGATGAACGCCGTCTCTCCCTGTGGAGATGAGGAATTATCTCGGTCGCCGCTATGTATATAAAACTGCCGGCTGAAATACCAAAGAGAGCCGGCATATATCGGCTTGAAAAAGAAATGAAGTAAGAGGATATCGCGGCGCCAAGCACTGTAGCCAGACCCATAAACCCCACATAGACGATATTTTTTCTATCGCTGAAACCGGCATGCTTTAGAAGAGATGAAAGCGTTATTCCGTCGGCAAATTTATGCATCATAACGGCAGCAAGGGAATTGAATCCTACAGCGGAATCCACGGAAAATCCCACCGAGATATTGAAACCGTCCATCATGGAGTGAAGGCTCATGGCGAAAAAAGCGAAAAAGCCGAGAGAATGCATATGGCAGTCCTCTACGAACTCGCTGCAGGAATTCATCATTGTGAAATTTTCCATTGAAAAAAGAAAAAGCACGGTCAAAAGAAAGGACCATGAGGTCGCTTGCGAGTTTTGTCCATACCCTTCAGGAAGAAAATGCAGGAAAGAAACGGCTATCATTATGCCCGAGGAAAAAGCAAGTATTTTGGTTATAAATTCACGGCGGGTACCGCCTTTTTTCAAAACCCATATTGCGGCAGCTATTGAGAACAAAGCGGCTGTTATTGAAAAAATAAAAGTCATATCTCAGCTTTGCGCGCTGTAAAGTTTTTTATATTCTCCCTGCGCCTGAATCAAATCTTCATGGCTGCCCTGCTCAACTATGGAGCCGTTTTTAAGAACAAAAATCTTATCGGCGTTCCTTACAGTTGAAAGTCTGTGCGCCACCATAACAACTGTTTTATCGCCCAGCACATTTTCTATGGCATTCTGCACGGCCTGTTCGCTGGCAGTATCAAGATTTGAAGTAGCCTCATCCAAAAGAAGTATTCTCGGTCTTCTAACTATGGCTCTTGCTATAGCCAGACGCTGACGCTGTCCGCCGGACACCTTGACGCCTCTTTCGCCTATGCCGGTTTGATAGCCGTTAGGCATTTGAGTTATAAAGGCATTGGCGTCCGCGGCTATGGCAGCCTGTTCAACCTCGCTATGAGAAGCAGATTGATTCCCGACCAGTATATTATTGTAAACAGTGTCGTCAAAAAGTATATTGTCCTGCGTCACCAGAGACACATATTGCCTGTAAGCCTTCAAGTCATAATCTCTAAGATCCCTGCCGTCTATAAGTATAGCCCCTGAAACAGGGTCAAAAAATCTGAGAAGCAATTGTATTATCGTGCTTTTTCCGCAGCCGGATGGACCGACAAAGGCAGCTATCTCATTTGCCCTTATTTTGAGGCTGATATCTTTCAAAACCCAGTCATTAGAGGTAGGGTATTTATAGGAAACAGCCCTGAACTCTATCTCTCCTTCAATTTTTTCAGGCCGGAAAGCACCGGGGCTCTCTATGACAACCGGCTTTTCTTCAAGTATCTGATATATCCTGTCCCATGAAGCCAGACCCATCTGAAGCTTTGAATTCAAGTTAGAAATATTTTTTAAGGGCATATAGGCCGTAAAGAAAGCCGCTATGAAAGAGAAAAACATGGCCGGCTTCAGCTGCCCGCTGAAAATATAGCCCGACGCGGCATAGATGACGGCAAGAAGTATCATACTGCCCAGAAGCTCCATCAAAGGTCCGGAGATGGAAGTAGCTCTTAAATACCTCATCATCTTTGAAAAGTAAACGTCATTTGTCGCAGAAAATTTCTCTATGGCCCTTTTCTCATAGTTGAAAGCCTTGACGACCGCTATCCCCTGCAGGCTTTCCTGGAATTTATGCGAGATGTCCGATACCAGTTCCTGACTTTCTTTTGAAGAACGTCTCATCTTTTTACCCAGTTTTTTCAAGGCCAGTGAGGTGACAGGCAATATAAAAGCGCCTATCAGCGCCAGTTTCCAGTTTATATAAAAGAGCACAAAAGTCAAGGAAAGAACTGTCATCACATCTCTTATGCCGTAAAGCGGTATAAATTGCACCGTTGACTGTATATTGTTAAGGTCGTTTATCACGCGGCTCATAACGTCAGAGGAACGCTTCCGCCAGTAAAATTCCATGGACAGAGCGTGTATATGCGAAAAAAGATTCTCCCTTATTCTCTGGACTATTTTCTGACCTATATAATTCATCGTGTAATTATTTGAATACTCAGCCGCAAACCTTATCAGAAAAAGAGCCGGCAGGGCAATATAGAGCTCCCTGAGCATTGAGTAGTTCTTATCTATGAATATGGTCTGTATAAGCGGCCCGAGTATGTATACAATGATGCCTCTTATGGCGGCAAGAACAAGCATTGAAAAAACGGCGAAAGCGAGGCGTTTTTTATGCTCAATAAGATAGGCAAAAAGCGAGCGCATCAAAACTCTGTTTCGCTCGCCCATTTTCAAAAGGTTCATATTGTTTTAAGGCCTGAGAGTATCCTGCGCGCTATTTTTTCGGCGACCGGCGGCTCGCCCAGCAATTTCCTTACCGAAATAAGCTCGGCTGAAAAGGAATGATATCTGCCGGGATTGTTCAGAAGCGAAAAAACTTCCTGCGCCATAACGGCCGGCTTGGCGTTTTTCTGTACAAACTCTTTTATAAGCGGCTTCTTTAGAATTATGTTTGCCAGAGAAATGTAGGGAACTTTTATTATTCTCCTGGCTATTTGATAATTTATTTCAGGCATCGTGTAAGCCGTTATCATCGGCACGCCCAGCAGCGCATTTTCAAGCGTGGCCGTTCCCGAACATGTAAGGCAGAAATCTGCCTCCGCTCTTCTTCTATAATCGCTTTCCCTTATTATTTCACTGTCTGACATCAAAGCGCCGTCAACCTGTGAAACCAGATCGCAAATTCGTTTATCCGAGATCTCCGGCACGGCGAATATATCAGCCTTGGCCTTCTTATAAACCGATTTTATTATTGAGAAGCATTCCATGAATAGAGGGAGATGCCTTTCTATTTCGCCTTTTCTTGAGCCGGGCAAAATGCCTATTCTTATCTGAGAATCCTCATTAAATGCGGAATTGCCCTTCGGCTGCCTGGCTTCGATTATATCCAGAAGGGGATGGCCGAAGAAAGACACCTTTCCCTTATGTTTTTCATAAATAGCCGGCTCAAAGGGAAAAATGGCAAATATCTCTTTTGAAAGCTCAGCCACGCTTTTTGCGCGGCCCGGCCTTGAAGCCCAGACCTGCGGAGGTATATAGTAATAAACCGGTATTTTTCTGTGCTTGCACAAGCCGAGCACCTGATGATTAAAGCCGTAAAAATCCACCGCTATTACGCAAAGCGGCTTTTTCTCCTCGAGGAAACGCCTTATCAGCTTTATAAGCTTGACCCAGAGAGCCACGCTCTTGAAACTTTGCAGAAAACCTATGGCGCCGTGAGAGACAAGGTCATAAACGAGATGATTGGAAACCGCCTTCATTCTCACCCCGCCTATGGCATAAACAGAAAGCTCATTATCCAGTTTTTTAAGCTCTTTTATCAGGTTTGCGCCGTGCATATCCGCCGAGGCATCGCCGGCGACTATGAGTATGTTTTTATTGGTCTTTATTATTTCCGGCATAATTACCTTTGAATGCCCTTATTTTTAAGCTTTTCCTCGGCTATTATTTTGGCCGCTCTGGCTATATCGGCAACCGTTTCGGCTATTTTAGATTTTTCGCCTACCACAGGATTTCTGGGCAAGTCATACCTTTTTATTTTGTCTGTGACTTCGAGCGCCAGTTTAAGGGCATTAAGGCCTTTTTCTCCGCTGGGAGCCGGGGTCTTGAAGTTTTTTATGCAGTCTATCATATGATACAGCTCTTCTTTTATCGGCTCTTTCCTTTCTATTTTGGGGGAAGAGATTTCAATATCTTTGAGCGTTTTCGGGGGGTCGTTTTTCTTTTTGTATATCTTTATTCTTGAACTGATATAGTCCACAGATATGTAGGCCTGATCCTGATATACTCTCATTCTTCTTAATCTTTCAAAGGTTATTCTGCTTGCGGTAAGGTCCGCCACGGCCCCGTTTTTGAATTTAATCCTTGCGTTCGATATATCGTCATGATTTGAAAGCACGCTGGCGCCTATGGCTTCAACGCTTTCAACCGGCGAATTCATCATACTCAAAAGAATGTCAAGGTCATGTATCATGAGGTCCAAAGTGACGCCTATTGAAGCCACTCTTGGGTCATAGGGCCCCATCCTTTCCATGCTTATATACATCGGGTCTTTTATATGCTTTAGAGCTTCGACTACGGCCGGATTAAATCTTTCCACATGCCCGACCTGCATTATGACATTATTTTTTTCGGCGGCTTCCATTATTTTCCTGGCATTTTCAACCGAATCGGCTATGGGTTTTTCCACAAGGCAATGTATGCCGTGATTCATCGCCTTAACGGCTATTTCGGCATGAAACTCGGTCGGAACGGCGACGACCAGAGCGTCAATTTGAGGGAATAAATCCTCGTACTTATTGTAGGCGACAGCATTATAATTCCAAGCTATGGTCTGTGCGCGAAGCATATCCACATCTGAAACGCCGACCAGCTCAACTTCCGGCATCTTGGCCAGAGTTCTGGCATGAAAATTTCCTATTTTGCCGGCGCCGACCACGCCAAATTTTATTTTGCCGCTTTTAGTCATAATAGCCTCTCAGTTTTGCCATTGAACAAGCCTGAAAACTTATAAGCCTATTTTAGCAATTTTTGAATCTGTTTATATAAGCCTTTTTCTGTACAGGGAAAAACCCCGGTAAGGCATTAAACACAATCTTTATCGGCCAAGATAGGGCGGATATCTAAAAATAAAAACGCCCGCCGGCATTTACAGCGGCGGGCATTTCAAGGCTTTAGACTCAATTTATTTGAACCTGTAGTCCAGTTTCAAGCCTATTATGACCGTATTTATATCGCCGTCTCCGTCATTAAAAGAATGCCATCTGACATCAAGACCGGCTGAAAGCCCATTGTCCAGCATATAGGACGCGCCGACGCCGACATTGTATCCAAGCTCATTGCCAGAATCAGAAGGCAAGGTCAAAAAACTGGGAGTAGACCAGTGATATATACCCAATCCGGCAGCCGCGTAGTATGTAAACTTATCCTTATTCCAAAGCTTTTTTATTACAGGGCTTACGGAAATCACTTTCACATAAAAATCATTGTTCTGCTTCAGTTTATGTTTGAAAGAATTTCCTATTTCAAGGCCCAGCCTGAGATCATCCTTAAGCGAATACTCTCCGGCAATACCAAGAGCGAGAGACGATTTGAAATCATCTTTAAAGCTCCCGACGGGAACAGCCACTCCCGGCATGATTCCGACATTCAATTTATCCTTGTCCAGGGCAAAAACCTGAGTTTTAGCCGAAAAGACGAGGCACAACATCAACAGCGGCATGACATTATTTCTCATTCATCCTCCTTGATAGCGTTCATACAAAAACCCGTAAACTCTAACAGATAAAAGGTGCAGATTTTTACAGGGTCCTTATGTTCTTTGCCAGCTCATAGGCCAGTTTATCAGAAAGCCCTATCAAAGCCTGCTTAAAGAGTTCTTTCGAGTCAGCCAAAGAGCCGGCCTTGGCTCCAAAAGCATGCTTCTCCGAGCTCTCAACCTTGTTTATAACCTTGGCCGAAGATATAAGCTCCCCTGTTTCAACATCAACCATTCTCACATCAGCTTCAACATCAACGTATCTGTTTGTTTTCGCGGCTATGCCGACGCTTCTGTAAACATCTCTTACCGAAACATTTGATATGGAGCCGAGCACTATGAATCTGGCTCCGAGCTGCTTTCCTACTTTTGCGGCTGAAGAAGAGTCAACGAGGCCTGAGGCCCCAAGATTCATCTCTTTCAAAACATCCTGTATCCTGTGTCTTTCTATAACTCTCATTCTCCCGGTAGCCAGAAGAGAGGATGAGAGCGAATCTGTCATTCCGTCAACTGCGTCAGAAAACTCCGGCTTATCTTTGGCTGAATAAATAAAAGGCATGACCGCCGCCAAAGGCCTTGATTCAAACGGGTATTCCTTAAGTTTTGGAATTGAAGAGCATGCTGACACAAAAATCAGACAGGCAAAAAAAGCCGTTGAGAATATTTTTTTCATAAATCTAATCCTCTCATAGTGAAACAGTCTAAAATTATAAACCCGAACTGTCAAACTCTAAAACTTAACAGTGAACAATCAGAACGAGACAATTCACTTGATAAAACTAAGGAAAAAAGGTTCAAAATCCAACTACAGATATTCCTTTATTTGAGGCCAGATTGAAAGTCTCAGTTTTATTCGCCACAAGCGTCTTGCCTGCCGATATACCCAAAGCCCTGGCGCCGGCTTGCGCCAAATTTTCTATAGTCGTTTCTCCTATTACCGGCAGATCAAAACGAAAATCCTGATTTGGCCTAGCCGCCTTGGCGAGCACAAAGCCGCCGTCCGGCAGAATTCTGCCGGCTCTTTTTATGCATTCATCGGTGCCTTCCATCGCCTCAACCGCAATCACAGCTTTTTCTTTTACAGCAACGCTCAAACCTATGTCCATAGCGGCAATTTTTGAGGCGATATCCATAGCGAATGAAAGATCATCATAGGTTTTTTGGGAAATTTTCCCCCCCGCCAGCAAGCCTTTGCCGGCCAGAGAGTCTTTCAAAAACATGGAAGTGTCCGCCGGCCTTAAGCCGTCCTTTTCAAGCTCGCCTGACAGCGCTTTGAATATGCCCATGGCGCTCTTGTCTTTAAGAGAGAGAAGCATGGAGGCGGCGCGAAGATCAGGCTTTATATCCCTGAAGATGTTTATATGCGGGATATTGCCTATTAATATCACTTCAGTTACGCCGTTTTTCTTAAAAAAATCTATAGGTGCCTGTATTTTTCCGAGCTTAAAAGATTCGCAGACGGTTGAGGAAGCTTTCAGTTTTTCTTCGGCAAAGCCGTCAATAGCCGCGCAGAAAACTTCAAATCCGTTTTTCAAGGCTTCGCCGGCTATCAAAACCGGCAAATCGCCTGCGCCGGCCACAATGCCTATTTTCGGCATAAGGGCTAATCCTGCTCCGCCGCAGCGGCATTCATTCTGGGCCTGGCTATGCCTCTTTTGCTGTTCTTGCAAAAGTCAAGGATTTCCACCGCTTCTTTAGGCAAATTCTCGGCATAAAGCTTTTCCAAAGCTTCCTGCATTTTTAGGTTCTTGAAAAACAGGGTCTTGAAAACATGCTTTATGGCTTTTATGGCCTCGCTGGAAAAACCGTTTCTCCTCAGGCCTACAATATTGAGGCCTACAGGCCTTGC
Source organism: Elusimicrobiota bacterium (assembly GCA_029267355.1). Lineage (GTDB taxonomy): Bacteria > Elusimicrobiota > Elusimicrobia > Elusimicrobiales > UBA9959 > JAAYVI01. The sequence continues at coordinate 15,616 of JAJUJA010000022.1, forward strand.
TCTGTCGCCCTGAGCGGTTACATAAGGAATTATGTCAAGATTGGCCATGCCGCCGCCTGATATCATGGCGAATTTCCCTATTCTTGTGAATTGATGTATGCCGGCCAAACCGCTGATAAGAGCTCTGTCGCCTATTTCCACATGGCCGGCCACAGAAGCGCAGTTAACCATTACCACATTGCTGCCTACGCGGCAATCATGGCCTATATGCGAATTGGCCATAAGCATGCAGCCCGACCCCATTGTCGTCACATCGCTGTGAGCCCCGCGATGCAAAGTGACATTTTCTCTTATCACATTGTTGTCGCCCATTATAAATCTCTTATGCTCATTTTTGTAGCTCCAATCCTGAGGCGGCATTCCGACATAAGCCGCGCCGGTAAACAAATTGTTCTTGCCTACGGAACAGTACTCAAATATGCAGTGAGGGCCTATTTTGGTGCCTTCGCCTATTTCCACATCAGGGCCGATTACGGTATAAGGCCCTATTTCAACGCCGTCAGCTATCTTGGCGTCAGGATTTATAACCGCTGTAGGATGTATTTTTTTCATGATGAATCTCCTTTTCAGTCTATCGCAAAAATTAAATCCGCCTCGCAGGCCAGTTCATCGCCGACATAAGCCTCGCCTTTCACCTTGCCTATTTTAGACTTTATTTTAAGTATCTCCACCGACAGGATAAGCGTATCTCCCGGAACCACCTGTCTTCTGAATTTAGCCTTATTTATCCCGGCGAAATAGGCGAATTTTCCCTTCATCTCAGGCAGGCCCATCATCATGGCAGCGGATGTCTGGGCCATAGCTTCAAGTATCAGAACTCCGGGCATTATCGGCTTTTCAGGAAAATGGCCGTGGAAATAAAGCTCATTTGCGCTAACGCATTTTATGCCCAGGCCTTTTTTGTTTTCTTCTATTATCTCAACCTTGTCTATCATCAAAAACGGATAGCGATGAGGTATTATTTTGGTTATTTCCTCGCTGTTAAGAACTCTTACCGGTTTCCTTTCGTATTTCATTTAAACTCTCCTTTTAAAAAAGCGGCAAAGGCTGCATTGGCTTCATGCGAAGGCCTGCAGGCTGATATTCTGATTTTTTCAAATCTGAAACCGGCAAGAGCAAGATCCCCCAAAAGGTCCAAAGCCTTGTGCCTGGCGAATTCATCTTTGTATCTAAGACCTGAAGGATTTAAAACCTTTTCCCCGTCAAGCACAACCGCATTATCCAAAGACCCGCCGAGAGCGAGACCATTTTTTATCAGATAATCTATCTCGCGCTTAAAGCCGAATGTTCTGGCAGGCGCTATCTGTTCAACATATTCCTTCGGATTTATACCGCAGGAAAAAACCTGCCTGCCTATCAGAGGATGAGCATTTTCATAGACGGTTTCAAGCTCAAATTTTTCACAGGGAACTATCTCGTAAGAGGATTCTTTATGCGAAAAAGTCAGCTTATTTTTAGCCGTAAAAACGGGCTTTCCCGGCTGATTTTTACAAGTCAGTCCGGCCTCTGAAATGAGTCTGGCAAAAGGCAAAGCCGAACCATCAACCGCAGGCGGCTCAAAAGAACTCATGATAATTTCAGCATCGTCAATATCCATGGCGAATAAAGCAGACAATAGATGCTCCACAGTGTATATGACTGAATCGCCTTTTTTTAGATTGGTGCCCCTGACCGTTGAAGATATGTTTGCTATGTCGGCTTTTATCCGGACGCCCTGAAAAACAAAATTAATTCCTTCATCCTTGCTGGAAGGCAAAACTTTCAGAGAACTTTTTTCTCCCTTATGAAGACCTGTGCCTTCTATTGAAAATTCTTTAGCCAGCGTTTTTCTCATCTGAATCAAGCTTTTTTTTGGCCTTTTTATAAAAATTAAAAAATTCGGGCAATTTGGAGAGCAAAGCCTCTATTCTCATATACTCGCCTCTCGGCCTTCCAAGATATCCGAATAAAATGCTGCCCGGCTTCACCTTGCCCATAACGCCTGTTTTCGCCATTATTATTGAGTTGTCGCCTATCTCAACATGATCTGAAATCCCGGCCTGGCCCGCTATTATTACGTTATTGCCGATCTTTGAAGATCCGGCTATACCCGCCTGGGCTATTATCAGACAATTTCTGCCTGTTTTGACATTATGGGCTATATGCACAAGATTGTCTATTTTGCAGCCATCGCCTATTTCTGTAAAACCCATAGTAGCCCTGTCAATGCAGGTATTGGCGCCGATTTCCACATTGTCGCCTATTTTTACTCCCCCAATCTGTGCAATCTTTATATGCCCTTTTTCAGACTGCGCATAGCCGTAACCGTCAGAACCTATCACGCAGCCGCAATGAAGTATGCAAAAATTCCCTATAAGGCAGCCTTCCCTTACGGATACATTTGAATATAGGAGGCAATTATTGCCTATTTTTGAGCCATTGCCTATATAAACCCCGGAAACCAGAATTGAATTTTCGCCGATTTCGGCATCCTCGCCAATAAAGCAAAAAGGCCCTATATGGGCGCTTGCGGCTATTTTGGCTTTGGGCGAGACGAAGGCATGCGGAGAAATTCCGGGGTTAAAAGCTGAAAGTTTTTCCCTGTCTATCTCTCTTAAAACTGATGCGAAAGCGAGCTTTGGATTTTTTACCCAGATTACGGGAAAGTTAAATTTATCGCCTTTTCTGTCTTTTTCGTTGAGTATGACGCAGCCTACCTTTCTGCCTCCAAGCAGGGCTAAATCCTCTGTCTTCTCAATGTAGCACAAATCTGACTGTCCGGCCAAAGACGGAGGATTTACACCTTCAATAAAAATTTGAGAATCTCCATCCAGCTCGCCCTTGCACAGCAAAGCAATCTCTCCAATGGAAAGGCGCATCAATAATCCTCTTTCAGCTCTTTTATGAGTTTATCAGTAAGGTCCACGGCTTTATGTCCGAATAATATGGATTTTTTGTCAACGACCACGCTGACTCCCTCTTTAACTGAGACCTCTTTGAGCTTTATGTATATTCTTCCAAGTATCTTTTCGGTTTCATCTTCCTGATACTCAAGCATCTCAGAATCAAACTTGTCCCTAGTCTCGCGCAGAGATTCCTGCGCGGCAAGAATTGAAGCATTCAGCGAGTTCAGGGCAAATTCCACTTCCGCGGGAGAAGTTGAGACAGAAAACTTGAAATGGCTGAGAGGGAGGCTGCCCACGCCCGGCATTGAAATGGCAGGAGTATAAACAGCGGTTGACGCATCAACCTGCAAAACGGACGAGGTGGAATCGGTAACCTGTGATATTGATGACGAAGACAGTTCAAGCGAAACAGCCGGGGCCGATGAAGACTGCAGATTTATGGATTCTGAAACTTTTTGAGCGGTTTCAATCATGTTCTTTAAGCTTTCGGCAAACTCTTTTTCCTGCTTAAGTCTGACCGCTTTGGCTTTCATTTCCTCTATTTCGGCGGCCTTGGCCTGAAGTATTTTTCTCTTTTCCTCAAGCTTTTCCCTGAATTTATCCTTGGAAGTCTTTGTCAGCGGATACATTTTGAAAACTTTCTCCATATCAACATAGCCGACAGTGCCGCTCTCGGCCTTATTTTCCTCAAGAGAAAGTTCTATGGCAAAAACCGGCAGGCGCATAAAAAGCGCAAAAAGCGCCAGTAAAGGCAGGCATTTCCTCATGCTTTAATTTTATATATTATAGAGCCCAATATCAAGAAGCCGCAAATATGCCGAAAATTACCCGGCTGATTGCCTTTTTGGGCCGTTTTGTATAAAATATCCCCATGGAAACTGCGAAAAAATTTTACCTATCAAACTCGGACAGAAAGATAGGCGGGGTTTGCGGCGGGCTGGCCGAATACTTTGCCATTGACGTTGTATTCATCAGGGTGATTTTTCTTGTTCTACTGCTATTAGGATTCGGTTCCGGTTTGGTTATTTATATCCTGTTCTGGCTTGTGGCACCCAGAAAGCCTGAAAACTGAAAACTTTTCATAATAATCTGCGGGAACACCTGCCTTTAGAAAGAAGCTGAAAGGCTGAGGCGGCTTATACTGCCAAGCTCGCCCGAAGGGGTATAGGCGTAGTCAAATGTATAGATTGAATATCCCAGTCCCAGCCCCAAACTGAAACCGCTTGCTCCGTTTACATCCTTCATTGAACTGCCGTACCCTGCTCTCAGTAAGCCCGTCAAAGAATCGCCGAGTTTTTTTGAATATTCCCCGCCGACCGCAAACCAGGATGCGCCGTCCGATGGACTTATAATATCTGCTCCAAAGCTCATGCCGGCAAGGGGCTTATGCGCAAACCCAAAACGCAATAAAAACGGCAGGGGGTCTGAATGTTCCCGATATTTCAATGGTGAACCAAAATTTTGAATAACCATGGAAAGCGAGTTTTTTTCAGACAAGTCATATCTTGCCCCGGCATCAACCGCATAGGCGCTAGATTTTTTGCTTATTTGCGAGGATATATATTTGAGGGAGATGCCGAGAGAAAGATTTTTCTCAAAATTGCCTTTTTCGGCGATTGCGCCGGAAAGGCATAAATCTCCGGGCTCAATACTGCCTGTCTCATTCCCTGAAATATCTCTGGCTGTAATGTCTCCATATGACAATCTCTGCAAACCAAAGGCGGCCGCGCCGAAAGGAGTATGGAACGAGTAAGACAGCCACTCATAGTTTATGCCCTCGTACATGGCTGAATGTGTAAGGGAAGCTCCTGTGTATTCAGACGCGGCAAGCCCGGCCGGATTCCAATATACAGCCGAAGCGTCATCCGCCAAAGCTGAAAAAGCTTCCGCCATGCCGTAAGCTCTGGCTCCCGGCCCCAGTTTCAAAAATTGAGCGCCTGCAGCGCCGGCATAATCTGATGAAAAAGCGGCGTATCCAGGGCTGAAAGCCAGGGATATTAAAAGAAAAAATGGCGAAAAAAAATTCTTCATATCTTTACCCGCTCACTTTTCAATAACCAGTTTTATCCTCCTGGTTTTGGCCGAACCGTCTTTCACAACCGCTATATAGACGCCGCTTGCCGCCATTCTGCCAGAGCCGTTTCTGCCGTCCCATACCGCCTTACCTGAATAGTCCGCCGTCAGCTCCCTGACAAGCTGCCCTGTAATTGTAAAAATTCTTACCTGACTTGAAGGCTTGATTCTGTCTATGATCATCCCTGAATGATGACTGTAAGGGTTAAAAGGCAAAGGATATGACATCGGCGCAGGGACTGATGAAGAAACCGAAGGAGAATACTGCGCGAGAACAAAATTTGAAAAATGGTTTGTTGAAGCGGATACCGTTTTTGACAGCGCATCAGGCGTGGACGGCAGAACTTCATAGCCGCCTGAATCGTCCAGGCGGATAACAGCGAGCTTATTTTCATCAAGGCCGGCCGCATCCTGCGGTTTATAGCTGAACACAATGGCTGCCGCTTTTGCCGGTTGAGTGGATATATTTGCCTGTATGCTGACTCCAACGGCCGACGGCCTTACAGAAGAATCAGTAAAGCTGATGGAAGAAGGATTAAAAATTGAAACAAGCAGATTAACTCCGCTTCCAAATGAGCCGGGCGGCAGCGTCACGGTAACGTTTGTTCCTGACGGGGCTGTGGACGAAAGAATCGTATATGCGGAACTTGAGATTTCCAAAGCGGATATCTCGCCTTTATACAAGCCCTGCGAGGTCGCCGCATATACGGAACCTGCGCCCAAAGCCTTTATATCGCTCAAACCTGAGCCTGCCGGAACCCATGATTCTGCGCCATTTATGCTGGCATAGACCTTATCTGAGAGCGCTGCGTAAAGAGTTTTAATGTTCCCCGATTTGGAAATAGCGATTTTTCTTAAATCTCCGCTATAATTTGAAAATTTCACGCTCCACGTCGCACCATAATCCGTACTCTTAAACACATACCATTCATTGGCGGCGTATATTGAACCGGG
>JAJUJA010000081.1 GCA_029267355.1 Elusimicrobiota bacterium
GCCAGAAATCTCTCGGAAAATCCGGCCGGCTGCAGCTCCGGCACAGCTTTTTCTTGAGGATGCACATTGATATCTTCATTCAAATTTATGTTAAGCTCGCTCATAAATCCCCTCGGCGGCACAGGCCGCCATATATGAAGTAATTTTAGCATAATTTCCAGTTCATTATTGTAAATCAGCGACAAATTTTATTAAATATTTCTCATGTGCAGAATGTTCGCCTCCATATCGTCAAAAGACGCAAGTCTTGAAAAGTTTTTGCATTTCGCTGCAAGGTCGAACAGGTCCCTGCTTAAGCAGTCAAATTTTGATCCCTCCAGACTTCAGAAAGACGGCTGGGGCATAGGCTATTTTGAAAAGGGAAAAGCCAATATTTTCAAGAGCCCTAATCCTTTTTTCAGGGATTTTAATAAACTGGAAAACATCTCAGGCTCCACAAGCGTCTTTTTGGCGCATATCAGGGACGCTTCAAATCCAAGAGGCCTTCCTGCTAAAAAACTCATATCAGTTGAAAACACCCAGCCTTTCTGCGGCCTGGGATTTATTTTTTGCCACAATGGAACGCTTTGCATACCGGACGCTGTGGCTGAAAATCTAGGACCGCTGAAAAAAAACATAAAAGGGCTCAATGACAGCGAGGTTCTGTTCTGGCAGATTCTAAAATCCTTATCGGCCTACGGCGATATCGTGACAGCGCTTAGAATGGCGGTTGATGAAATAAATACCGTGTGGATTTCCGTAAAAGAGAATTATTCGAGAAAGGGTATAATGGTCCCTTACAAGGGGCTTAATGTTATTCTGGCTCAAAAGGACGCTTTATACGCTCTTTGCCTTTACCCTGAAAATTCAAACAAGAAAGCCATAATGACACCTGAAAGGCCTTTCGGGATGATGGCTTTCAGGAAGGAAAAAGATTTCTTTGTTCTGTCAAGCGAACCGCTTGATGAAGGCAGATATGAAGATCTCCCAAGCGGCTTCATCTTGGCCGCGGAAAAAAACGGCGGGGGGATAACGGTTCGCAAGGAAAAGCTATGAAATGGGTTATACTTGTTCTTATTTTTGCAGGCGGGATTTACTACATAGTGAACGAAAAAAAACAGGAAGAAATGAGGAAAATACAGGCCGAGGAGCTTAAGAAATCGGAAATGAAAAATCTTGAGGCGCCTTTGCCGGAAGTGACAAAAAAGGAATATGCTCTCTCTCTTTCCAGAGATACCGTCGCCACTCTCAGAAGCCTTACGGAAGACACGAATGAAAAGGTGAGAATCAGCGCTGTTGAATTGCTTTGGCAAATGCAGGACCCGGAAAGTCCCAAATTGATAAAAAAGATGCTTGAAAACGAAACGGAAACCTCCGTCAAGATAAAGATAATAGAGCTGGTCTCAAGGGATAAGACGAGAATGTCGCTGAAACTGCTGGCGGAAGCCCTCAAAAACTATGATAAGGAAACAAGGGTCAAGGCAGCCGAGGTATTAGGCGACTATGCGACAGAAGAAGCGATAAAGACCCTTAACAGCGCCCTGAACGATTATGACGAAGAAGTAAAACTTAAAGCTTTGGAATCTGTCAACAAGATAAAAAAACAGATAGAAAAAGACAGGGAAGAAAAAATAAAAGAGCTGGAAAACCCATCCAAGAACTCCTTCAAAATTGAGTAGTTTCTCAACGCTGCGCTATATGCTCACAGCCAATAAAATGCGAAAATCTTTTTTGTATAATATCAGCAGACAATACCGTCGCAAAAACATGTTCTCTTCAAATTTCGGAGGTATTTATGGACGAACAGTTGGCTAAGCTTGGAGAGGCGATAAAGGAACAAAGCCTGTTTGTACAGGACATAAAAAAAGAGACGGCCAAAGTCATTTCCGGACAGGAGGATCTCGTAAACGGCCTGCTTATAGGCATTCTCGCAGACGGACATGTTCTTGTTGAAGGACTGCCCGGCCTGGCTAAAACATTGACGGTAAAAACCATAGCGCAGACTATCAACGCTTCCTTCCAGAGGATACAATTCACTCCGGATCTTCTGCCCGCAGATATAACCGGAACCCCGATTTTCAATTCAGCAGAAAATAAATTCAATATAAAAAAAGGCCCGATTTTCTCAAATATAATCCTGGCCGACGAAATAAACAGGGCGCCGGCCAAGGTGCAAAGCGCTTTGCTTGAAGCGATGCAGGAAAGGCAGGTGACGATATCGGATACCACTTACAAACTTCCCTCGCCTTTTCTTGTCATGGCAACTCAAAACCCGATAGAACAGGAGGGCACATATCCTCTGCCTGAAGCGCAGGTTGACAGGTTCATGCTCAAGATAAACATAACCTATCCCACTAAACAGCAGGAACATAAGATGCTTTCCGATATGACAGCTTCAAAGCCGCCCCAGCCGAATCAAATAGCGTCTGTGGAACAAATTCTCAAGGCCAGAGAACTGGTTGCCGCCGTATATGTTGACGACAAGGTAAAGAACTATGTTCTGGACATAGTGAATGCAACAAGAACTCCTTCACTCTATAAGCTTGACAGCATAAAGCCCTGGATAAGATACGGTTCAAGCCCCAGAGCATCAATTTCTCTAATACAGGCCGCCAAGGCCTACGCTTTTATGAACGGCAGGGCTTATATAACTCCTCAGGATATAAAGGCGGTCGGCTTTGATGTATTAAAACACAGGATAATGCTGAGCTATGAGGCGGAAGCTGAGGAAATAGATTCGGTCAAGATAATAAAAACCATCTTTGAGGCCGTTGAAGTGCCATGATTGCCTTTTTATGAGCATAAATACTGCGGAAATACTTTCCAAAGTCAGAAGGATAGAGCTGAAGTCCGGAAAGCTCGTGTCTGATACCTTCTCAGGACAATATCTAAGCATATTCAAAGGCAAGGGCATAGAATTTGCAGATGTGAGAGAATACATACCCGGAGACGACATAAGGGACATAGACTGGAACATAACAGCCAGATTGAGAAAACCCTATGTCAAGAAATACGATGAAGAAAGAGAATTGACCCTTCTTGTGGCTTGCGATGTTTCCGCTTCAAATCTTTTCGGCACCTCTTCAACTTTTAAGAATGAAACAGCCGCGGAGCTTTCAGCCCTTTTTCTTTTTTCGGCCTTGAAAAACAGCGACAAAACCGGACTGTACCTGTTCTCCGACAGAACCGAGCTGTATATAACTCCAAGGAAGGGGAAAAATCATATACTCAGGATAATAAGGGAAATGCTGGCCTTTAAGCCGTCCTCTCCGGGGACCAATATCTCTGAAGCTTTGAAAAACATAAACAAGCTTCTAAAGAGAAAGGCCATAATAATACTCATTTCAGATTTCCTTGACGAAGGCTTTGAAAAGGCGGCCGCCGTTACGCAAAAAAAACATGACTTAATACCTGTGATCTTAAGCGACAAAGTGGAAACGCAGCTGCCTTCAATGCCGGCAATACTCAACTACAAAGACGCAGAAAGCGGCTTTAAATCGGCCATAGACCTTTCAGACCCTAAAACTCTTGACGCCTATAACGGCCAGGCAAAGGAAAGGCGCGAAAAACTGAAAAATTTCTTTACTTCGCATAAAATAGATTTCATGGAAATTTCCGCCGGCGATGACATTTATTCGCCGGTGATAGAATTTTTCAAGAAGAGAAAGCTTAAGCTCAGGATTTCAAGATGAAAGCGTTTTTATTTCTTCTTCTTTTTTCCATTTGTCCTCAGTCTCAATGTTCGCAAAACGCGATGAAGGTCTCCGTTGAAAAGGACATAAAACTCGCCAAGCCCTTCAAACTTATATTTCAGGACGCTTCAGGAAAGGAAATAATTTCCGTCTCCACCGCCTCATTCAAAAGCGCGGATTTTGACATTCTCAGGATAGTAAAAAAAGCTCCCGATACAGTTGAAATGGAAGCAATGCCCTTCGCCATCGGCATAGCGACCTTTCCGGCCGTTGAGTTTTCAGACACTGAAGGCAAAAGATTCACTCCTGAATTGCCGGTTAAAATTCTGCCCAGATTTGAAAAAACTGACGGCAAATTAAGAGATATATATCCTCCCTTTTTCTTCATCAATATCTGGAAAATCCTCTTCTGGCTTGCCGTTCTTGCCGTATTGTATGCCGCTTTTAAAAAATTTTCTTCAAGAATGCCGGCTGTTCTCTCTGCTGCCGCAGCTGAGGATATTGACGCAAGGACCCCTTATGAAAAAGCCATGGAAAGGATAGCTGTCATAGAAAGAGAAGCCGCTGTTAATTTCTCGGCCGCTGATTTTTACGACGCTTTAAGCTCGGCCTTCAGGACCTATGTGGCGCAAAGATATATGATAGGCGCGCCGAAGATGACTACCGCCGAATTCCTTAAGGCCTTTAAGAATGAAATCAGCGACTACTCTTTACTCGCCGGCATAAGGGAAACTCTGGATATAGCCGATCTGGCGAAATTCGCCAAATTTTCGCATTCGCTGTCTTGCGCCATGGAAAATTCGGACAGAACGAAGAAATTGATAACAAGACTTGAAGAGCTCAAAATCAGCCGGGAAGAAAAGCTGAAAGAGCAAAAATCAGAGGGCGGGAAAAATGCGGTTTAGCAATCCTGAGTTTTTGCTTCTTTTTATTCCCTTTATCGCCGCTCTTTTTTTTATTGGGCTTAACAGGGAAAAAAGACTATACAATCTCAACTTTCCTTTCACGTTCAAATATGATTTCAAAACTCTGAAAACAGCGCTTTATGAAGTCCTTCCTTTCTACGCCAGAGCGGCGGCGATTGCGCTTATTATACTGGCCCTGGCCAGACCTCAGAAAATTTTAAGAGAGACTCTGCCGCCGGCAGAAGGCGTAGATATAATGCTTCTGATGGATACCTCAACAAGCATGCTGGCTCTGGACTTTGAGCCGAAAAACCGCCTTGATGCCGCCAAGGAAACGGCTGCCGAATTTGTAATGAAAAGGGAATATGACAGAATAGGCATTACGGTTTTCGGAGGCAATGCCGTCGTCTCATGTCCTCTTACGCTGGATAAGGAGACAGTTCTGGAATATCTCTCTTATCTCTATCCCGGCATGACAATGTCCGACGGAACGGCTATAGGAGACGGTATAGCCACAGCATTGAATCATATAAAGGACGGCAAGGCGAAAAGCAAGATAATAATACTTCTTACAGACGGCAGATCAAATGCCGGCGTCATACAGGATACCGCGGCAGCCGCCAAACTGGCGGCTCAGTTTTCCGTAAAGATCTACACGATAGGATGCGCTAAAAAGGGGCAGGCCAAGGTGCCGACCGGCGACCCTTTCAACCCCTATGTTTACATAGATGATGACCTCAATGAACCGGCTCTCATTGAGATAGCCAAGATAACCGGCGGCAAATATTACAGAGCCACGAACCTGATGGAACTCAAACAGATATATGAGGAAATAGATTCTCTTGAAAAGACCAAGTTTGACAGTCTTAAAAAGACCGAATATGCGGATCTTTATTTAAGATTTCTTATTCCGGCCTTTTTTATTCTTGCCATAACTGTCATACTTGAAAAAACTGTTTTCTTGACGGTGCCCTAATATGAATTTTTTCAAAGACCAATCGCTGCTGTATAAGATCTTCGGATTTTATCTTGCCCTGCTTTTCATATACTTTCAGCTTCTTATAAGAAGGGAAAATATAATTTCGTCCTTCTTCAAGGATGCTCGAC
>JAJUJA010000110.1 GCA_029267355.1 Elusimicrobiota bacterium
AAATACTTGAAGACGAACATTTCGGCCTCAAAAAGCCCAAGGAAAGAGTTCTGGAATATCTTGCCGTGGCTAAACTTACCCAGAAACTTAAAGGCCCCATTCTTTGTTTCGTCGGCCCGCCGGGCGTGGGCAAAACCTCAATAGCCAAATCAATAGCCAATGCCATGGGAAGAAGGTTCGTGAGGATGTCTCTCGGCGGCGTGAGGGACGAGGCTGAAATACGCGGGCACAGGCGCACCTATATAGGTTCAATGCCGGGCAGGATAATACAAAGCATGAAGAAGGCCAAAAGCAAAAACCCGGTTTTTCTTATGGACGAAATAGACAAGATGGGTATGGACTGGCGCGGCGATCCCGCGGCCGCCCTGCTTGAGGTGCTGGATCCGGAGCAGAACAGCGAATTTGCCGACCACTTCATAGATCTGCCTTTTGACGTTTCTAAGGTGATGTTCATAGCTACAGCCAATACACTGTCTGGAATTCCGGTAAGTCTCAGGGACAGACTTGAGATAATAGAGTTCAGCGGCTATACTCATGCCGAAAAAATAGAAATAGCAAGACGCTACCTTATACCAAGGCAGTTTGAGGAACACGGCATAAAGAACACAAAGAAGAATATAAATATTTCCGATTCCGCGCTTGACAAGGTGATAAGAGAGTATGCCAGGGAAGCCGGGGTCAGAAATCTTGAAAGAGAAATAGCAAATCTTTCCAGAAAAATAGCCAGAAAAATAGTGGAGGATAATCCCTCCTCCATTTCCGTTGACGCGGACAATCTCCATGAATTTCTGGGGGTTCCGAAATATATCTACGAAAAAACCGACGAGAATGCGGTCGGCATAGCCACAGGTCTGGCCTGGACCGAACACGGCGGCGAAGTGCTGTCTGTTGAGGCGCTGAAATTCCCGGGCAAGGGAGTTTTGCATTTGACCGGAAGGCTTGGGGATACCATGAAGGAGTCCGCCTCGGCCGCCTTCTCATATGTAAGGTCCATTTGCGGCAAGCCGGCAAAATACTTTTCTTCGCAGGATTTCCATCTCCATATCCCCGAAGGCGCAGTTCCCAAGGACGGGCCTTCGGCAGGCATAACAATGGCCGCGGCTCTTTACAGCCTTGTTTGCGAAAAGCCGGTCAAAAAAGGCTGGTCAATGACCGGAGAGATAACTCTAACCGGCAGAGTGCTTGCCATAGGCGGCCTGAAAGAAAAGCTGATAGCTTCCTACAGGGACGGGATAAAGAATGTGATTTTTCCCAAAGCTAATCTGAAAGATTTGGCCGAGGTTCCCGAAGATATAAAGAAGGATATGAATCTCAGGTCTGTTTCAACCATTGCGGAGGCTTTCGCCCTGGTTATAGAGGGATTTTCCGGCAGGAAAGATCCGGGGGTAAAAAAATGCGCGGCAAAATCTTAGTTTCGGCCCTTCTCTGTTTTTCCCCTTTTCTGGGCGCCTATGAGGAAAACCTAACCGATGAGCAGATACAGGGCGCTCTTGAGCAGAACAGAATGAATGAGGTATTTGAACGGTATATCGCAACCATAGTGATGTATGATCCGGAAAGGGCCAGCGCCATGGGCATACACGATGCCGACCATTTGCTTACCAACAGGGGACAGGAGACATTGAATCAGCAGATAAGGGCCTTTGAGAAGCTTAAAAGCGATCTGGAAAATCTTGACCGCGAAAAGATGTATGTCTATCTTCAGGCTGATTATTTCCTTCTTAACTCAATGCTTGAAAATGACATCTATAATTACAAGAACATGAATCTGCTTTCAAAGTATCCCCAGAATTATTTAAAGCCCCTTGAGCTTATTTACATGCAGATGAGCAAGGAAACGGGAAACTACATACAAAAGGCCTCAAATTCAATAAAAAGACTAAACGCTTATCCTCAGGTTTTGCTTCAGGCGGAAAGGAATATCTCGCATCCTCCCAAGATATGGACTGAATACGCCATAGACAGAACTCAGGACGCTTATGACAATATGTCGGATTTTTTCCCCCTTTTCAAAAACTATGTAAGACTCGACCCGGCCCTTAAGGCTCAGCTTGATGAAACGGCGGAAAAGGTCAAGGAAGCCCTGAAAAGATATCAGAATTTTCTTAAGAAAGAGGTATTGAGAAAATCTGACGGAGAGCCTTTTGTCGGCGAGTATACATACGGCTTTTACCTTGACCGCTGGCACGGCCTTGATTTCAATACGGCCTCGGCCTACAGATTTGCGAAAAAGTTTTTTAAAAATTCGATGAAAGAGCTGAAAAAAGAAGCCAAAAATATAGATCCTTCTCTGGAAGCTTCGCAGGGCTGGCATGCTGTATTAAGGAAAATGTCCTCGGATCATCCGGCACAGCAGGATTTAATAAAAACAATTTCTGACGAAGTTTTAAGAGCTTCCAATCATATGGATGAGTACAAGGTCGTGGCGTATCCCAAGATGAGATTTCAGATAAAACCCCTTCCCGCCTTTCTGGCAGGTTCTTTGCCCTACGCTTACTACTCAGGCCCTCTTGCGATGGAGGATGAAAAATCCGCGGAGCTTTATTTGCTGATGCCTGATGAAAAAACCGATAAAGCCAAAAGCGAGGCAATGCTCTCTTCAATGTACTCATATTCAAACATAGAATTGCTTACTGCCGGCATGATGGTTCCGGGGCTTCACCTTCGCGCCAATGAGAACGCCAAAAGCAATTCAAGGATAAGAAGAAACGCATGGCAGCCGGTTATGTATTACGGCTGGCAGGCTTACAGCGAGAAGCTCGCCGAGGAAATGGGATTTTATTCCTCAATGTGGACAAAATTTCTCAGGCTCTATGTTAATGCTATAAGAGCAGCCAGGGCTGTCGTGGACGTAGGTTTTCATACCGGCAAGATGAACTATGAAGAGGCGCTTGATTATTTTGTTAAAGAGCTTAAATTCAGTAAAAAGCAGGCTGAAAGAGAGGTCCTGTATATTTCCATGAATCCGACCATACCGTTTTCATACATAGTCGGCTATGACAGAATATACAAAATGAGAAGTTACTATCTCAAAAGCGAGAATAAATATTTTGATCTTAGAAGTTTTCACAATGATTTCCTGCAGCTCGGCAATCTTTCAATAGATTCAGCCGCTGAACAGCTGAAGCTTTTCAGGAAAAGAGCGAAAAAGAAAAATGATGAAGAATAGCGAGTTTGCGCTGGTTTTTGAAAATGTAAGCAAGACTTATAAAAAGCCCGGTTTTATAAAGCCTGAAAAGAAGATTGCCCTCAATGATGTTTCTTTCCGCGTGAAGAG
>JAJUJA010000099.1 GCA_029267355.1 Elusimicrobiota bacterium
AGCTGATTTAAGGTCTGTTCCCTTTCATCATGTCCGCCGCCTATGCCGGCAAATCTGTGCCTGCCGACAGCGTCAAGCTCGTCTATGAAAACTATGGCGGGAGCATTTCTTTTAGCCCTTTCAAAAAGGTCTCTCACTCTTGAAGCTCCTACGCCCACGAACATTTCAACGAACTCCGAGCCGGAAGATGTAAAGAACTCAACGCCGGCCTCTCCGGCCACGGCCTTGGCCAGAAGTGTTTTTCCCGTTCCCGGCGGGCCGTAAAGAAGAACACCTTTGGGCAAGGTGCCGCCGAGCGTCTTGTATTTTTTGGGATTTTTCAGATAGTCAACTATATCCTTCAGCTCTTCCTTTGATTCATCGCAGCCGGCCACATCCTTAAAAGTTATCTTGTTCTTTTTCAAATCCTGCTGCCTGGCTCTTGACTTGCCGAAATTCATCGCCTGCTTGCCCCCGACTTGAGCCTGACGGAAAAATATGAACCACCATACAAGAATGAATATCAGAATCCAGCCTATATTGAGCAGTATTGAAGTTATCCAGCTCCTGTCTGCAACCCCGGAAAAATTCTCAACGCCCGCCTCTTCCATATCTTTAACCAAGGTATTGTCTGAAAGAGGTATGGTCCTGAAATTAACTTTTTTGCCGTCAACAAGCATTTCTCCCTTTATTATGTCTGGGGCTATAAGGACTTTTTTAACCTCTTTGTTTTTGAGCCGGCTTTTAAATTCCGAATAAGGAATATCCTTCTCCGGCTGCGCAACCCTGACGCTATTGTAAATCCCTGCCAGAAGCATAAAACCAAGCATCCAAAGTATCAATTGTCTTGCGCCCTTATTTATCATAGTTCATCCTTTGTTTATTGCCGACTCCTTCAATACGCCTATGTAAGGCAAATTCCTGTAAAGCTCATTATAGTCAAGGCCGTAGCCGACTACAAATTTTTCCGGTATTTCAAAGCCGGCATATTTTATGGGAACCTTTATTTTGCGGCATGAAGGCTTGTTCAGCAATGTGCATATCTCAAGAGATTTCGGATTTCTGGTAGCCAGATTTTTGAGCATATAGTTCATCGTGAGACCCGAGTCAACTATATCCTCAACTATTATAACATGCTTGCCTTCTATGCTTTGCTTAAGGTCCAGAAGAGTTCTGACCACGCCGGAAGATTGAGTGCCCGAATATGAAGAAACCATCATAAAATCAACATTAGTTTCCACTTTGACTTCTTTCAGGAGATCCGAAAGAAAGAGGAAACAACCCTTTAAAACACCTATAAAAAAAACGCATTTACCCTTGTAATCCCGGCTTATTTCAGCGGCCAGCTCTTTAACGCGGGCATCTATCTGCTCTCTGCTTACAAGAATTTCTTTTATATCCTTATCCATTACGATATTTTATATTTTTTGGCCTTGTCTATACAATAAAATTGTATAATCTAATTTGTTCAATTTCACAGTCAAAGGAGGCGGAATGTCATACATACCGTTAATAGTAATCGTTCTTTTCCTCGTTATGGCGGCGGTGCATGTCCTTAACGAATATGAAAGAGGCGTGGTATTCACTCTCGGGCGCTATGACGGCGTTAAAGGCCCCGGTCTCATACTAATATGGCCCGTAATACAAAAAATGGTAAAGATCAGCACCAGAGTCGTTGTCTTTGATGTGCCTCCGCAGGACATAATAACAAAGGACAATATCTCGGTAAAAGTCAATGCGGTTGTGTACTTCAGAGTGGTAAACCCCGATTATGCGGTGCTTAATGTTGAAAACTATATGTACGCCACAAGCCAGCTTTCACAGACCACGCTAAGAAGCGTTCTCGGTCAGCAGGAGCTGGATGACCTTCTTTCAAACAGGGACAAGATAAATCAGAGTCTGCAGCAGATACTTGATCAGCACACTGAGCCCTGGGGAATAAAAGTCTCATCCGTGGAAGTTAAAAATGTGGATATACCCCAGGAAATGCAAAGGGCCATAGCAAGGCAGGCTGAAGCTGAAAGAGAAAGAAGAGCCAAGATAATACATGCCGACGGAGAATATCAGGCGGCGCAGAAACTTGCCGATGCCGCAAGCATCATAAGCCAGAATCCGGCAACAATGCAGCTCAGATACCTGCAGACGCTTACGGAAGTGGCGACTGAAAAAAATTCCACCACCATCTTTCCTATACCGATAGACTTGATAAAGATGTTTCTGGAAAAAGGCAAGAACTGAAGTTTTCCTTAAAAAAGGCCCGCTTTTAGCGGGCCTTTTCATTTTATGGCCGGTCTTTACATACATATACCTTTCTGCCGGAGGAAATGCGGCTATTGCGATTTTGTCTCCGGGGAAGATTTAAACGGCATAGACAGATATCTTTCGGCCATTGAGAAAGAAGCGCAGATAAGAAAAGGCCTGTACAAGCGCTTTGAAACCGTTTATATAGGCGGCGGCACGCCGTCCATATTGAACGAAAAACAAATTGAAAAACTTTTCTCAATTCTTAACAGAAATTTTTCTTTTCCCTCTGACGCTGAACTGACTTTTGAGGCAAATCCTGAAAGTTTAACAGCCGGCAAAGCCAGAACATTAAAATCCTTAGGCGTAAACAGAATAAGTCTCGGGCTTCAAAGTTTTGACGAAAAAAATCTTTCATACCTCGGCAGGCTGGCAAGAGAAGAGGATTTTCACAGGGCCTTCGGCTTTCTTGAAAAAGCCGGCTTTGAAAATTTAAGCGCAGATCTCATATACGGTCTGCCGCATTCTTCTCATAAGACATGGCGCGAAGATTTAAAAAAAGCCGCCGGAATGGGCTTTTCGCATATTTCATGCTATTGCCTGGAATTGCACCCGCATACCCCTCTCGGCCTGAAAAATGAAAAAATTGACGAAAAAAAACAAGAAAAAATGTTTTTTAGCGCTTTGGAATTCTTAAAAAAATCCGGCTATGAACATTATGAAATTTCCAATTTTGCCAGAAAAGGATTCAGATGCTCTCACAATATGAATTACTGGCTAAGGGGCGACTATTTGGGGCTGGGTATAAGCGCCGCTTCATGTTCAGGCAGCTTAAGAACTGTAAACGAAAAAGAGCTGGGAAAATACTTTGAACTCATTTCAAAATCAAGGCCTCCATCATCTTTTTGCGAGAAACTTTCAAAGATTCAGGTTTACCGCGAAAAAATGATGCTTGCCTTAAGACTGAGAGACGGCATTGAATATGACGGCGATATATTTATAAAATTTAAGGATAAAGCGGAGAAAGCCCTGAAAGACGGCTTTCTGGAAAAAACAGGCGGTAAAGTCAGGATAAAAGAAAAATTTTTATTCGTCTCAAACTCTGTTATATCCGATATAATTTTTTGATTGAAAGAGGAAAAGATGCAACCTAAAACTTATCAGGCAGCTGAAACTGAAGAAAAGTGGATTAAAATCTGGCAGGGAAAGGGCATTTTCAAGCCGCAAAGGGAAAAAGGCAGGAAATCATTCACCATAGTCATTCCCCCTCCGAATATAACAGGCGCGCTTCATATGGGCCACGCGCTTAATAACACGCTGCAGGATATATTCATAAGATACGAAAAGATGAACGGCAAAAGCGCCTTTTGGGTGCCGGGCACAGACCATGGCGGCATAGCCACTCAAAATGTGATGGAAAAGACTTTGAAAGCCGAGGGCAAAACCAAAGAGGAAATGGGCCGCGAGGCTTTTCTTGAAAGGATGTGGAAATGGTACGGCGAATGCGGAAGTACCATACTCAATCAGCTTAGAAAAATAGGCTGTTCAATAGATTTCTCAAAGGAAAATGTGCGCTTCACTATGGACGAGCAGAGAGCCGCAGCCGTTTTTGAAGCTTTTAAGCAGCTTTGGGAAAAAGGGCTGATATACAGAGGAGAAAGGATCATCAACTGGTGTCCGAGATGCTATACTGCTCTGTCTGACATAGAAGTAGAATATGAAGAGGAAAAGTCTTTTCTCTGGCACATAAAATATCCTTTTGCCGACGGGTCAGGCCACATAACGGTAGCCACAACAAGGCCTGAAACCATGCTTGGCGATACGGCCGTGGCTGTAAATCCGAAAGACAAAAGATATTCAAAGGCCGCCGGCAAAATGCTCAGGCTTCCCCTTACAGACAGAGAAATACCTGTGATAGCCGACGAGGCCGTAGATATGTCCTTTGGAACCGGGGCCGTGAAAGTAACGCCTTTCCATGACCCTGCTGATTTTGAAATA
>JAJUJA010000061.1 GCA_029267355.1 Elusimicrobiota bacterium
GATAGAAGTTGATGAGCGCGTTGGGGCATTCCTCCCGCGGGGCGCGATAGGGGATGTCGGCGCCGCACAGGGCCGCCTGCACCAGGAAGGAATTGCTCCAGACGCCGTTGGCCATCAGGGAGGTCTCTTCATTGAGAAGAAGCGCTGTTTGCTCTATTTTGTCCAGTATTTTTTTCTCCTGGTCATAGTTGGAGGTGTTTATTGTTTTTGTCCCCTTGAAAGCCATATGCTCGAAAAGATGCGCCAGGCCGCTTTTGCCCTGCAGATTGTCAACATTGCCCACTTTGAACATCATTGTAAAGGATATGGTAGGCACAAAATTTTTTTCAAGCATAAGAAATTTCATACCGTTTTCAAGAGTGTAGGAAATTACCGGCGGGTATTTCGGGTCTTTTTCTACTGCGGCGCCCAATCTTTCCAAAGAAGCTATTTTCTCAGGACTCATTTGAGCTCCCGCCGTCGCGGCTAAAGAAGCCGAGACGGATGCGATTAAAAGAAGTTTTTTCATTTAAGGCCTCCGATTGGTTCATTTGAAATATTATATAATTAAAAAAAGGAAATTTACCGGCAGGGCGGAGATAAAAATATGAGCAGAATAGAAAAACATCCGGTTTTGGATATAAAACCCAGAAAGGAAATAAAATTCACTTTTGACGGTAAAGAAATAAGAGCTTTTGAGGGGGAAATGCTTTCTTCCGCCCTTTTTGCCGCGGGCATAAAGATTTTCAGCCGTCATAAAAAAGACTCGGCCCCGCAGGGAATATTTTGCGCCAATGGACAATGCGCTCAGTGCTCGATAGTCGCTGACGGAAGGGTAGTGAAGGCTTGTGTGACACCCGCCAGAGAATCGATGACAGCTCAGACCTTAAAAGGTCCCGCCCCTGTTTCAATCGGGGTTAAAAGAGAGGATTCTTCCTTCTCAAAAATAGAGGAAGTGGAAACGGATGTTCTGATTTTAGGTGCCGGCCCCAGCGGTTTGGCCTGCGCCTTTGAAATAGGTAAGTTCAATTTAGACACCATCATTGTAGACGACAAGGATAAGCCGGGCGGCAAGCTTGTGCTTCAAACCCATAAATTTTTCGGTTCAGTCGAAGATTGTTACGCCGGTACAAGAGGCATAGATATAGCCGACAAGCTGGCAGATGATGTGAGTAGATATCCTTCCGTGAAAATGTGGAACAACTCAACCTGCGCGGCGGTTTTCTCCGATAAAAAAATAGGAGTTGTAAGAAACGGGACATATTATCTCATAAAGCCGAAAGTGTTTATTGCCGCTTCAGGCGCCAGAGAAAAGACTTTGATGTTTCCCGGCAATACCCTGCCCGGCGTTTATGGCGCAGGCGCTTTTCAAACCCTTGTCAACAGGGATTTGATAAAAGCCTGTGAAAACATATTTATAATCGGCGGCGGCAATGTCGGACTTATAGCCGGCTATCACGCCATACAGGCAGGAATAAAAGTCGCGGGACTTGTTGAGGCCGCTTCTCATTGCGGCGGGTATAAGGTTCATGAGGATAAGCTGAGAAGGCTTGGCGTTCCGATATTTACTTCCCACACCATTGTTGAGGCCTGCGGAAAGGAAGGGGTCGAAAGCGTTACCATAGCCGAAGTTGATAAAAATTTTAAGCCTGTGCCCGGAACTGAAAAGAAATTCAAAGCGGATACTTTGCTTGTAGCCGTCGGACTTAATCCTGTCAATGAATTTTACACGCAGGCTGTTGAAAGCGGGATGAACGCTTTTGTCTGCGGCGACGCTCAGGAGATAGCCGAGGCCTCGGCAGCTATGTTCAGCGGGAAAATAGCCGCTCACAAGGCCTTGAAAAGTCTCGGCTTCATAACATCAGATGTCCCTTCTTTCTGGTTTGAGAAGCTGGATATACTTAAATCAAGGCCCGGCAAGACATATTCTATTGAAGAAATAAGAAGCAAAACGGACAATAAGGTTTATCCGGTTTTTCATTGCCGTCAGGAGATTCCGTGCAATCCCTGCGTTACCGTATGTCCAAAAAAATCAATAAAACTCTCAGGCCCCAATATAATGAGTCTGCCCAAATTTTCCGGCGATTGTATAGGCTGTTTTAAGTGCCTTGCCATATGCCCCGGACTGGCCATTACTATAGTGGATAAGAGAAAGGACGCCCTGAATCCTATTGTGTATATGCCGTATGAAAATGATTCGCAGTTTATTGAAAAAGGCAAAAAAGTTGAGATTGTTGATGATGACGCCAATGTCCTGTGTCAGGCCGAGGTAATTTCCGCGATTGAGTTCAAAGCGGAAAATATATGGGTTGCCGGCGTAAAACTGCCCGAAGAGATTGCCGAAAAAGCCGCTTCCATAAAAATTCTTTCCTTGCAGGAAAGAGATAAATGGCAGGGCGATATTTCCAAACTGGAAGACGAGGTTATAGTTTGCCGCTGCGAAAGAGTCAGTTTGGGCGAGATAAGAAAGCATATAAGAGCCGGAGTAAGAGATTTAAATCAGCTGAAAGCCCTGACCAGAGCCGGGATGGGCGCCTGCGGTTCAAAAACCTGTAATTCGCTTCTGCTTTCTGTCATGAAAAGCGAAGGCGTAAAAACCGAGGAAATAACGGATTTAACTAAGAGGCCGCTTTTTGTTGAAACCGAGTTTGGTGTGTTTGCAGGATTATCGTCTTCTCAAAAAGAGGATAAAACTTCTTTCAGCGGTTTTTAATCGGAGGGCTTGTGAAAAATTTTGACATAATTATAGCCGGCGCCGGAAGCGTCGGCACGCCTTTAGCCATGTTCCTTTCCGCTCAAAAAATGAAGGTGCTGGTGATTGAAAAAAAAGCGTCACCCGGTCAGGGCCAGAACAAAGCGGCCATAGGCGGCATAAGGGCCACGCATTCAGACGGGTCTAAAATAAAAACCTGCCTTAAATCGCTGGAAATATTTTCAACATGGCATGAAAAAGAAGGCGATGATATAGGCTGGAGGCAGGGCGGCTATCTTTTCCCGGTGTACAGGGAAAAAGAGGAAAAAACTCTCAAAGAATTGCTTAAAGTGCAGAAACAGTTCGGCCTTAATATAGACTGGATATCGCCGCAGAAGGTTAAAGAGCTGGTAAGGGGAATAAATGAAGACGGCCTTATAGGCGCCACCTATTCAAGCGGCGACGGCAGCGCCTCCCCGCTATTGAGCATAAACGCTTTTTACAGAAAGGCCGTTGCCTGCGGCGCTCAATTTAACTTCCATGAAATAATCTCCGGAGTTTCAAAAGGAAACGGCATTTTTAAAGTAAAGACTTCAAAGGGGGAATATGAGAGCCCGGTGTTTATAAACGCGGCCGGCGCTCATGCCAAAGAGCTCTCTCTGATGCTTTCAGTGGATATCCCGGTTAAGCCGGACTGCCACGAAGCTGGTATAACGGAACCTGTTGAAGAGTTCGTAAAACCGATGGTGGTGGACATAAGGGAAGGGGAAAAATCAAAAAACTATTACTTTTACCAGAATTTTGAAGGGCAGATAATCTTCTGTATGACTCCGGATCCTCAAATTTGGGGCTATGACAGGAAAAGCACAAGCGAATTTTTGCCGGAAATATCAAAAAGAATGCTTAAAATTCTTCCCGGGCTTTCAAACATAAAAGTAAGGCGGGTATGGAGAGGCCTCTATCCTATGACGCCGGACGGCTTTCCCATTGTTCAGTTTGACGCCGGCGGCATTGAGGGCTACATAATAGCGGCCGGTATGTGCGGACAGGGTTTTATGCTTGGCCCCGGTCTCGGCTGGACAATTTCTAATATGCTTTACGGCTCAAAAGACAAAGATGATGATAGCATAGCCAATTTCAGGCTCAACAGAGATTTTTCCGGTCAGGAAAAACTGAAATAATGGATAAGCCTTCAGTTTCAATAATAATACCTACATGCAACAGACCTGAATTTCTAAAAAGGGCCGTTGACAGCGTCCTGGCTCAGGATTATCCGCAGGTAAAAGAGATAATAATAACCGATGACGGAGAATTGAGCGCGGATTTAGTCAGCGCGATACTTTCCAAAGACAAAAGAATTTCATATGTCCGCAACTTGAAATATAAGAAAGGTCCGGCAGGCAATAAGCAGAACGGCATAGATTCGGCCGGCGGCGATTTTGTCGGGGTTCTTGATGATGATGATCAATTGCTGCCGGGTGCAATTTCTGCTCTTATGGAAAAAGCTTCGTCCGGAAAATATCAGACTGTTTTCGGCAATTGCGTACGCAGCGATAACGGCAGATTTTCAGGCAAAAATTATGGAAAAGACGAAGAAGTTTCTTACTGGGATTTTATTTGCGGCAGATATGAAGGCGAATACTTCGGCTTGAATTCGCGCTCATTGATGAAAAAGATAAAACTAATTGATGAATACGCCGGCGCCGAAGGCCTGGGCTGGCTGGAAATTTATAAAAAGGAAAATATCAGGACCTGTTATATACACAAAGCGTTGAGAATATATAATGTGCATCCTTCTCAATTTTCCAATACTTATGAGGCCAATGCAAAGAGGACATTTGCTTCTTATGAAAAATATCTGGAAATGTTCGGAGAAGACATAAGGGAAAAATGTCCGGGCAAATACTCATATCTTTGCCGTATAGCTTCATATTTCGCCCGGCTGTCCGGAGAAAAGGAAAAAGCGTCATATTATGCTTTAGTATCATGGAAAGCAGGCAAGAATATTTCGTCTTTAATTTTTTACTTCTTTTCCGTAATTCCCGGCGGCTTTTGGCTGTTGAAGGCGGCCGTCAGACTCATAAGGATAATGAAATGAAGATAGTTTTTATAACTTCAACGCTTGGGTCAGGCGGAGCAGAAAGGGTATTGACCGGATATGCCAATCGGCTTTCGGCTAAACACGATGTTTTCATACTGAAATTTGACTCTAAATCTTCTTTTTACAGAATTGAAAAAAAGGTCAGGGTCATTGAACTTGGATTATTTTCTTATTCCTCGGGATTTGTAAGCGGCCTTTTGAGCAATTTAAGGCGTATAGCCGTATTGAGAAAGACTCTTAAGGATATTTCTCCCGATGTAAGTCTTTCATTTCAAACGCAGACAAACATTGTTTCTCTTCTGGCGGCGAAGCTGTCCGGTTTCAGAATATACATTTTTGAAAGGACAAATAATCTCTATGAGAAAAGCATTTTATGGACGGTTTTGAGGAGAATTTTTTATCCGATCTCGGACAAGCTTTTTGTCCTGAGCGACTTTGATAAAAACTATTATTCTAAATTTGTCAGAGAAGTTGTCAAACTTCATAATCCGGTTTTAATAAATGTGCCGGATAAAAATCCGTTTAATGAAAAGGAAAATATTATCCTCGCCGCCGGCCGTTTTGACGAAAATAAGCAATTTGGACTTTTAATAAAGATTTTTGCCGGTCTTGGCGAAAACGATTATAAACTTGTCATAGCCGGCGAAGGTCCTCTCAAAGATGAGTACGAGCAGATCGCAAAACAGTGCCGCATTTCAGACAGAGTGGAGATAATTCCCTTAAACCCTGAAATTGAAAGACTGTATGCGAGAGCAAAGATATTCTGCCTTACCTCATTGATGGAAGGTTTTCCCAATGTTCTTATTGAGGCCATGTCATGGGGCTGCGTGCCGGCGGCGTTTGATTGTATCACCGGGCCGGGCGAGATAATAAAAGACGGCGAGGACGGTTTCCTTATAGCTCCATATGATGCTTCTCTTTTTTCCGGGAGATTAAAAAAACTTGTATCTGATCCTGATCTATTGAGAAAAATGTCGGAAAGGGCCTTTATAAATTCAAAGAGATTTGCGCCTGAACGGATCATGAGAAAATTGGAAAAACAAATCAGCTGATTTTTTTTGCCGTTACGAATATGTATGGAGAAAAAAATCTGTTTTCAGGCAGTTTTATTCCCGTTCTATGCAGCAGATGAACCGCCTTTGACAATCTTGTAAGCCAGAGAAAAATTTGCCACTGAAAACCCTGATGTTTTTTACCAGAAAAGGCCATGGAAAGTATGGAAAATTCAACGGGATAAAGATATCCGCTTTCTAATATCTCAAACCCGGCTTCTTCATGTCCTTTAATTAAGTCTTCCAATTTATACAAGAAGTGCGTTTCCAGCACTTTGCGGTCCCATTTGCCGCAAAGAAATGAATATACAGGGCTTGCCATATTCGGAATAAGCGTGAAAATGAGCCCATTGTCTTTTATGTAGTGCCTGAGTTTTTTTATGGCGTGAGGCAAGCTGCTGAAATGTTCAACAACCCCGAGACTGAATAGAAAATCAAAGTAATCTTTCATGGAGGGGCCGCAGGAAAAAAAATCAAGATTATACACGTTCAAATTTACGCCTTCTTTTTTTGAGAGTTTTTCAGCTTCAAGACAGCCTTCTTTTGAGAAATCTATTATTGAAAAAGAGTTTTGGGGATGCTTTCTTGCAAGATAACACGATATTTGTCCTCCTCCTCCCCCTATTTCAACAACCTTCATTCGCGAAGTTAACTTAGAACTTATCTTTTTAAGAAAAGCCATTGCTGCGGCATTTCTCCAGTCGCTTTCGTTGAATGAAAGATTTTCTCTTTCCCTGTAAACTCTGTCCCAATACGAGTCATTTACGGATTTGTTATTCATTAAAATTCCATGTTGAAAAATCTGCTTCTTAAGTTTTTCAAACTATCTTTGAGATATTCTTTTTCTTCCATATTGAATAGGCCGTAGAAATGTATCATTGCGGTATATCCTGCGGCCGCTATTATGAACGCTAAAGGCAGACTCCATATTTTTATGTAAAACACGACAGCGCCGGCAAGGGCAGAAAAGAAAATAGGCAAAATGACGCAGTTTTTCCAGTCAATTTCAAGAAGGTCTGAAACCTTTTTGTACTGCCATATCGCTGAGATAAAAAAGGACAATGTAAAAATCGCAGCTACGGCATTGATGCCGGCCTTTTTTGCGGCTAGAGCAGAAAGAATGAAAGCGGAACTTGTTACAGAAGTTTTTATAAATGATGTGTATTTTTGCCTGCCGGATATTATCAGGATATTTGAGGCCAAAGAGTCCAGAAACATAAAAAGCGGGAGAAAAATAAGTATTTTTAATGTCCAGTAAGATTCTATGAAGGCGTTGCCGTAGATAAATTGAGTTATTGAGTAAGACAGGACCGCTATCAAAACAAGAACCGGGGCCAGCGCTGTAAATATAAGTTTAAGCGCATAATTTGCCATTTTGCTGAACTTTTTATGGTCCTTTGAAAAGTTTCTTGATAAAGCCGGGAAAAGAGCGCCTGAGAAGTTTGAAATAATTTCCCAGAAAAGCGTGCTTATCTTTTGAGATGCCGCAAAAAAGCCGGCTGCCGAAGCCGAAGAGAAAAGTCCTATGAGAAAAAGCGGGGAATTCTGTCCAAGGATAAGCATAAAATGAGACCATGTTATATGCGCGGTTTTGGCGGCCGTCGCCCTTATATCCGAAAAGTCAAGCGACAAGCTGCAGGCGGGACATATTTTCCTTAAGCAAATGAATTGATAGATTACAGCGGCGGTCTGGGAGCAAAGGATCATTAAAGCCAGAGTATGCAATTTAACATCTTTGGCCGCAAACCCTAATACGAGACAGATATAAACAAAGGACTGAAGTATAAGCGAATATCCCAGATGCTTCATGTCTTCTATGCCTTGAAAAACCCAGGCAAGAAAAAATGTCACCGATGAGAATATTGTCATAGAAAGGGCAAGAACAAGAATAAAATCATCCGTTTTAAGGCGGAGAATAAGGGCGGCTGAAAGGCAGGCCGCAAAAGCTATAAGCCCAAAGACAAGTTTGAATCCGATTACTTTGCCCAAAAGGCTCGGCAGCCTGCTTTTGTCTGAGGAGAGATCCCTGGCCGCATTTATGGATGCGCCAAAATCGGCAATAACCGCAAAATATGAAACAAAAACTATAGCCCAGTTCAGCTTTCCAAAATCCTGCGGCCCGAGAACATTGGCGAGATAAATTACAGTCACAAGACTAAGGACTCTGGTTACAGTATTTGAAAAAATCATGTAGAGAAAATTTTTAACGACATTGTATCCGCTTTTCATTAGGTTAATTTTATCTTATTTGTGAAATACTTTTTCACTTGATTTGAGCGGTGTTTTTCTCTTTGATTACCAGAAAGCTCGTGAAAATGTAAAATAGAGGAATGGATAAAAATAAGGCCATTGTTTGCAGGGAACCGGAGCTCAGAAAAAAAGCCGCTTCTTTGAGATTATTATTGCTTGAAAAGGAACACTCTTTGCTTTCCTTGATGAGCGAAATATGTATGGATGAGTGCCGGTTGAAAGATTTTTTTAAAGTAAAGGTGGAGCCCAGAGTAGGACATTTGAAAAAAAGGCTGGAAAACCTTAAGTTTCTGGTTTTGGGTTACAAAGAAGCCGCCAGTAAATCCGCTAAGGAAAATACTATTCTGGATCCATTACAGGAAAAAGAGTTAAAGCGCCTTTACAGAAACCTTGCAAAAATATATCATCCGGACTGCAGGAAAGACAATGAAGAGAAAAAGTTCTTTCTCTCTCGGATGAAGGAGATAAATGAGGCCTTTATAAACAGGGATTTGAACGCTTTGCGTTCAATGTTTAAAAAATCGGCCAGGGAGATAGAAGGGGAAAAGTCGGCTCTTTGGATAGTTGAGAGTTTAAAAGAGGAAATAAAAATAACTGAAAGCGTGATAAGCGTCTATATCGGAAAACTTGCTGACTTAAGAAAGAGTAAAAGATACTCTTTGATGAATTTAGACCAAAAGGACCTGGATTTAGAAATTTCAAAAATGGAAACAGAACTGAGAAGGGAAATAGAGGTTTATTCATCCATACTTTACGGCAGAAATAAAAACAAGTGACATTGCGCTTACACTTTTTAATTTAAACCAAACACATATTCTGGATATAAATTGAGAAGCCGTTTTGTGAAGGCCGGCTGAGTTATGGAGCGGGCTGGGGCGAACGGCAGTGAGCTTGCTATAAGGTCTGATTCCCTTCGCGCGGATATAAATTGAGAAGCCGTTTTGTGAAGGCCGGCTGAATTATGGAGCGGGCTGGGGCGAACGGCAGTGAGCTTGCTATAAGGTCTGATTCCCTTCGCGCGGATATAAATTGAGAAGCCGTTTTGTGAAGGCCGGCTGAGTTATGGAGCGGGCTGGGGCGAACGGCAGTGAGCTTGCTATAAGGTCTGATTCCCTTCGC